>DAHZDR010000075.1 GCA_027403435.1 Deltaproteobacteria bacterium | reverse complement strand
GGCGGCGAACGCCTGCTGGTTCCCGCCGGATTCCTGGGCCCGATGGGGCTGGCGGTCGGCGCCGACGGCGTGCTCTATGCCGCCGACGGAATCAGCATGGCCGCCGTCGCCGCGGACGGCTCGGCGCGGCGGGTTGGGATGCTCTTCGACGGTCAATTCCCCGGCTTCGTGCGTGGCGTCGCTCCGGGCGCCGGCGGCGGGCTGGTGGTGACCACTTCAGCCGGCGCCGTCACCGCCTACCATCCGCAAACCCATGAGATGACCGTGCTGGCGACTGGGCTCAACGAGCTTTTCGGCGTGGCCCTGGCGCCCGATGGCGACGCGGTCGTATGCGAGGGCGGCGACGGGCGCGTGCTCGAAGTTTCGGGCGGCGCGATCGGCGTGCTGGCGCGCGGACTTTCGCGTCCCACCGGCGTCGCCGTGAGCGCCAGCGGCGCGGTTTACGTCAGCGAGGCCGGCAAGGGCCGCGTCGTTCAGATCAACGGCGGCGTCACGACCGTGATCGACGGTCTCACGGAACCGCACGGGCTTGCGATCCTCGGCGACGACTTGCTCGCGCTCGACGCGGGAGCGCATACGCTGGTCGGCGTTTCGCTGCGCACGAAGCGGCGCGCGACGATCGCGACGGAGCTGCCGGTGGGCGCGGCGCCCGGAATCATGCCCAAGCCCCTGATGGGTATCGACGGACTGTTGCCGGGACCGCTGCCGCCCTTCGCGGGGCTCGCGGTGGGCGCCGATGGCGCGGTCTATATCGCCGCCGACGGCGACGGCAGCGTCCTGGCGCTACGCCGGACTTGACGCGCGCGCGGCGCGGTCCGCCACGGATGCGCGCCGCGCCAGTTCGCGGCGGACCGCGGCCGCGACGGCCGTGCCGGCGAAGAAATCCGGATTCGACCCGGCCCAGAACTCGACCGGCCAGCCGAAGACGAATTCGCGGAAATCGTCGTCGCCGATCAACCCGTCGTCCACCAGCTCGTGCGCTTCGATGAGCACCGCGCGCATGTCCGGCACGTCGAAATGGCCGATGTCCGAACCGAACAGCATTTTGAGCCGGACGCCATACGGATTGACCTTGGCATTGTAGCCCCAGACGTTGATTGGATCGTCGGCCTCGCAGCCGAAGAAGAAGTTGCGCGTGAACAATTCGGCGATATCGCGGGCGCGCTCGATACTGCAGGCTGCGTAATCGTCGATTACCGCGGCTCCTTGCGCGGCCCAGCGCGCGGCGGTTTCTTCACCCTCCGGCACGAGCCGGTATTCGTCCAGCCGCGCCGCGAATTCCGCTCCGGCGTAGCGCCCGAGCAGTTCGCGTAGCTCCTGGCGATCGAGATTTGCCGGATCGACCTCGGCCAGCGCGGCGGGATTGCGCTTTTTCCAATGGCCGATCAGGTCGGCGTAGAGCTGGCACGCCCAGCCCACGCCGCCTTCGAGAAAGGCGAACTTCAGCGCCGGAAAGCGCCGCGTCACCCCGCCCATGAACAGCGCCTTGCAGACCGCCTCGCCGGCGGTCGCGAAGTGGCCGATATGGTTGTAGGTGAAATTCGACGGCGAGACGCGGAAGCCCAGTCCGCGCGCCGCGCTATGGAAGGTCGGCGCGACTTTCAATGCGACGCATTTGGCCCATACCGGATCGTAATCGTATTCGCTGTCGATCCCGATTACGTCGTACCAGGTGGAGCGGCTCTTGACGCCGCCGTCGCGCGCGCGAATCGCCCGCCGCATCAGGCTGCCCATCACGATCACTTTGAGCCCCAGCTTGCCGACCGCGTGCTCGAGTTCGGCGATCGCTTCGTCCGGCGTATGCATCGGGATCACCGCCGCTGGCGTCATCCGGTCGGCGAACTTGCCAAATGACTCCGCCGCGTAGGTGTTGAAGGCGCGGCAGGTGGCGCGGCGCATCTCGTCATTGCCGATCGAGGCGATGCCCAGGCCGGTGGTCGGATAGAGCACGGTGAAATCCAGTCCCAGTTCTTCCATCCGTTCGTAGAGCAGCCGCGGGGCGAGCGCGGTCGCCCGATCACGCGTGTTTTTCGTCGGAAACGCCCACCACGCTTGCTGCGCGCGGCGTTCTTCGCGCCGCTGCCCGGGCGTCATCTGGATAGTCGCCGCGACCATCCGTTCGCGTGAGCGGTAACCTTCGACGGCGGCGTCGCCGCCCGCCTTGCGCAGGAAATCGACGATAACGGGCGTGTATTCCAGCCAGTGGCCATCGGAATCGATCACCGGAAAATCGAGTTTCGCCCGAATCGCGCGCGGATCCGGCTGATGATTGCCCGCCATCTGAAACCTCCGGCGTCGATCGCGACGCTTGTGATGTCGCGGCGGAGGGTCCCGCCTTATCGTGAGAGCTAAGGCCGCCGTTTCGCGATGTCAAGCGCGATCGCCGCTTTACAACGCGGCCGGCGCGGCGCTAATGATTCGACGCATCTGGAATGCGGAGCGTACAACGATGGCCGAAAATCACGTTCTCGTGCATGGCGCATGGTGCTGGGCGGGCGTAATCCGCCAGCTCGAAGCCGGCGGCGACCGCGCCTATGCGGTCGATTTGCCGGCGCACGGCGCGAATCATCTCGATCCCGCCC
>DAHZDR010000069.1 GCA_027403435.1 Deltaproteobacteria bacterium | reverse complement strand
AGCACGCGGCCAAGCTCTATCGGGTCGAACTGGCGCGCCCGCGCGACGTCGTCGGCCGCACCACCGTCGGCGCGATTCAGTCGGGCCTGGTCTTCGGCTACACCGCGCTGGTCGATGGCCTGGTTGCGCGGATTGTGCGCGAGCGCGGCGAAAAAACCCGGGTGATCGCAACCGGCGGGATGGCCGAATTGATTGCGCCTGAGTCGGATACGATCGAAGATGTGGACGAATTTCTGACGCTCAAGGGCCTGCGGCTTATCTTTGATCGCAACCGCAGGCTCTGAGAGCGTCGCTCAGGCGAGGAGTTGAAGATGGACGAGCAGCCCCGGCGCGTGGTTACCGATTCGATGCTAGGGCTTCGGCTGCCCGATTGGGCGCGGCTCTCGCCGCGCGTCGCGACCGTTCTCGGCCATAATCCGGGACCGTTCACGGGCCCCGGCACGAACACCTATATCGTCGGCACGGGGCGCCGTCCGCTCCTGCTCGACACTGGCGTCGGCGTGCCCAAATGGGCGGAGAATTTTCCGCTCGGCCTGCGCGAACTCAGCGGCGCCGAAGAACTCGACCGGATCGTGCTGACGCACGCCCATGCCGATCATATTGGCGGCGTCAAGGACGCGCATCGCCTGCTCGGTCCAACCGCCGTGCTCAAACGGCCGTGGCCCGGCCATGACGAACTGGCGGGCGCGCCAATCACCGCGCTCGACCAGGGCGCCGAAGTCGCCGTCGAAGGCGCGACGCTGCGCGCGGTCTTCACGCCCGGCCATGCTCCCGACCATCTCTGCTACTACCTGGCCGAGGAAAAGGCGCTCTTCACCGGCGACGTGGTGCTGGGCGCCGGCACTACGATCATTCCGGACGAAACCGGCGACCTCGGCCAATACATGGATTCGCTGCGCCGGCTGCTGGAACTCGAGGTCGAAAGGATCTATCCGGCGCACGGTCCGGTCATCCACGACGCCAAACGCAAGCTGCGCGAATATATTGCCCATCGGGAACTGCGCGAACGTCAAATCGTCGGCGCGCTCGCCGGCGGACCGCTCGAAATTCCGGCGATCGTCAAATTGATCTATACCGATGTGCCCACGTTCCTGCATCCGGCGGCCGCCCAGTCGGTGCGATCGCATCTGAAGAAGCTGCGCAACGAGGACCGGGTCGTGGAAAATGAAAACCTGTGGAGGCTTAATTAGGCGCGCGGCGCGAACGCCGCCATCCGCGCTCGCCGCGGCGCTGGCGCTCGCCAGCCTGATCGGCGCGGTCGCCGTCGCCCGCGCCCAGGACGGGTCGCCGCCGAATCCCGGCGTTCTCTATGAACGCGCGCCGGACTCCGCCGCCGTTCCGGCCCCGGCCGTCCCGGACTCGGCGGCGCCGGTCGCCGCGCCGGAGTCGCCAGACGACGGCGGCGCCGACACTTCGACCATCGTCGTGCCGGATTCGATGCCGGCGCCAGCCGCCGTCAATCAGACCAATGTGATTCCGTCGGCCACGACCGTGATTCCCGCCAACGGCGCGGCCGCGCCCGACGACGAAAACCAGATTGTCAATTACGAGGCGCAGCAGAATCCCCCGATAATGGATCCCCAGCTCAATTTGCAGCAGGGATTTATGGATGAGGGTTCCGAGGCTTCGCTGATCGGCATCGAGGTCCGCGAAGCCCAGCGCAAGCTCGACGATGGCGAAGTCGCCGACGGGCTGCTGGTTGTCGCTGTCGTCAGGGGCAGCCCCGCCGCGCGGGCCGGCCTGCGCGCCTACCCGCATGTCGTCCGTAATCTCATGGAGGGCGCCGCCGTCGTCGCCGCGATGGCCATGCCACCGGCCGCAATGGTGGCGATGGTGGTGGTGCCGGTGATCAGCAGAATAAGAATTGACGACAAATACGATCTCATCATCGGCATCGACGGCGTCCGGGTGAACAATTTCCTCGATTTCGAGGACCACATGCGCGACCTCCAGCCGGGCGAAATCGTTTACCTGAGTATCGTGCGCAACGGCCGGCGGAAGCAGCTTCCGGTGCTGGTGCCGAACTTGCTCAGGCCGCCCGGTTTTTGAGTTTCCCGCGGCGCCCGGCGGCGAATTCAATCAGGAGCCTTTACCTCGCGCGCGGATCGCGCTACAAGGGTTCGTCCGCTGAGGGAAATTTCCCGGCGAGATCGGTATGCGAGGTACAACGGGGCCGAACGCGGCCCTCGAAATGTGACATAAGTTGGGCTCCGAGCCTGGATCCAGATTGCGGACCGGGACCCCGAGCGGAACTGTCGCGCGGATTTGCGAGCGCGAGTCGATGCGGGGTTGCCGGTGTGATGGGCGGCTCCGCGTTTTTGCGTTTGGGGAAATCTCCACCGCGCCCCGAGTGGGCAGGGGACGATAGTCATGGCCAAGGAAAAAATCCGCGTTACCGATCTCGTCCGGATGAAGGCCGATCGCGCGCCGATCGCGATGCTGACGGCGTACGATTTTCCCTTCGCCCGCATCTTCGACCGCGCCGGCGTCGATATTTTGCTGGTCGGCGACAGTCTCGGGATGGTCGTGCAGGGCGCCGACAGCACCTTGCCGGTAACCATGGCCGAGACCCTCTATCATCTGAAATTGGTGGCGCGGGCGCGCGAACGCGCCCTGGTGGTCGGGGACCTGCCGTTCATGAGCTATCAGGTGAGCGTCGAGCAGGCGCTGCGCAACGCCGGCCGCCTGATCAAGGAGGGCGGGGCGGAAGCCGTCAAGCTCGAAGGCGGCGTCACGATGGCCGATACCATCCGGCGGATCGCCGAGATCGATATTCCCGTGATGGGCCATATTGGACTCACTCCTCAATCGGTCCATCGGATGGGCGGCCATCGCGTGCAGGGCCGCCGCTCCGGCAGCGGTCCCGGATGCCGCGAACGGCTGCTCGAGGACGCCCTGGCGGTCGAGCAGGCCGGCGCCTTCGCGATCGTTCTCGAGGCGATTCCCGCCGAACTCGCGCGCGAAATCACCGCCCGCGCCACGATTCCCACCATCGGCATCGGCGCCGGACCCGATTGCGACGGCCAGGTGCTGGTGATGCACGACGTGCTGGGTTTAAGCGACGGGTTTCGGCCGCGCTTCGCCAAGCCCTACGCCAATCTCTGGCGCGAAGCGACGGCCGCGGCCACTGCCTATATCCGCGAAGTCCGCGACCGCGCGTTTCCGGCGGACGAACATTCTTTCCACGTCAAGGGAGCCTGAGGGCCATGGAAATTATCGAAACGCCCGCGGCGATGCATCGCTGGGCCGAGACGGCGCGCCGGCGCGGCGAGACGATCGCGTTCGTGCCCACGATGGGCTTTCTGCACGAGGGCCATCTCACGCTGATGCGCGAGGGCCGCAAGCGCGCGTCGCGGCTGGCGAGTTCGCTCTTCGTCAATCCGACGCAGTTCGGACCCAACGAGGATTTCAGCCGCTACCCGCGCAACTTCGAAAACGATTGCGCGCTGATGCGCACGGTGCCGGTTGACGTGCTGTTCGCCCCGGCCGCCGAAACGATGTATCCGCCGGGATCGCAGACCTGGGTCGAGGCGACCGAAATTACCCAGGGGCTGTGCGGAGGCCATCGGCCGGGTCATTTCCGCGGCGTCACCACCGTCGTGGCCAAGCTCTTCAATATCGTCAAGCCGCACGTCGCGCTGTTCGGCGAAAAAGATTTTCAGCAACTGCGGGCGATTCAGCGCATGGTCGCGGACCTGAATTTCGACCTCGAAATCGTGCCCGTGGCGACCGTGCGCGAGCGCGACGGCCTCGCGATGAGCTCGCGCAACGCCTATCTGTCGCCCGTGGAGCGGGAACGGGCGCTGTCCTTGAGCCGTGGGCTGGAGGCGGCCGGGCGCTGCCTTGCGGAAGGCGCGCGCCACGCCGCGCAACTGGCCTGCGCCGCCCGCTTTGCGCTCGAACGCACGCCCGGCGTGGAAATCGAATACGTTGCGGCGGTCGATGCCGAAACGCTCAAGCCGATCGAACGGATCGAGCGCCCCGTGGTGGTCGCGATCGCCGCGCGCGTCGGCGCCACCCGGCTGATTGACAACATGGTCTTTACGCCGCGCGCCTGACCGGCGCGCCTTTCGCCCTATCCGGGGAGTGATTATTTCGCCATGCGCATCATGCTCCGCGCCAAGCTCCATCGCCTGCGTCTGACCGGCGCCGATCCCGACTACGAAGGCTCGATCGCGATCGATACGAACCTCCTGCGCGCCGCCGACATTCTCGAAAACGAGATGGTTCACGTCTGGAACGTCAGCAACGGCGAGCGGCTGGAGACCTACGCGATCGCCGCGCCCGCCGGCTCCGGCGAAGTCGCGCTCAACGGCGCGGCGGCGCTGCGCGGCAAGCCCGGCGATATCATTATTGTCGCGGCGTTCGCGCCGATGGACGAGGCGCGGGCGCGCCGGCACACGCCGCGGATCGTGCATGTGGACGAGCGCAATCAAATTCGCGA
>DAHZDR010000066.1 GCA_027403435.1 Deltaproteobacteria bacterium | reverse complement strand
GATGTCGCTTCCGGACGCGCTGATGACGCGCTATTTCGAACTGTTGACCGACATCGGGACGGACGAACTGGCGGCGATTCGCGCCGGCTCGATCCATCCGATGGAAGCGAAAAAGCGCCTCGCCGCGCTAATCGTCGAGGAATACCACGACGCGGCGGCGGCCGAACGGGCGCGCGGCTATTTCGAAAGCAAGTTCCAGCGGCGCGAGGTGCCGCGCGAGGCGCCCGTCTATCGGATCGCGGAGGAGCTTTGGATCGGCGAACTGATGAAGCAGCTACGCTTCGCCGCTTCGACCAGCGACGCGCGCCGGCTGCTCAGCCAGGGCGCGGTGCGGGTCGATGGCGAGACGATCGCCGACATGAATTTCCACTTCGTTCCGGGACGGCATCACGTGCTCGAAGTCGGCAAACGCCGGGTCGCCCGAATCGAAGCTTAACCGCCGGGAATGCGTGGCGGCCGCGTCTCCGTGAACCTGGCGGCGGCTTAAGCCGAGGCCGAATCGGCGGCGGGAGCGGCGGCCAGCGCCGCGAGCTCGGCGCCCTCCAGCCGCCATACGGTCCAATCGTCCAGCGGCTCTCCGCCCAGCGCCTGATAGAAGCGCCGCGCGGGCGTATTCGAGTCGAGCACGCGCCATTCGACGCGCCAGTAGCCGCGATCGGCCGCAATCCGCGCGATCCGTTTAATCAGGGCGATTCCGGCTCCCGTGCCGCGCGCGGCCGGTTCGATGAACAGGTCTTCGAGAAACAGCAGCGATTGACCGAGCCAGGTCGAGTAACCGCGATAAAACAGGGCGAAGCCGACGGGCGCGGCGCCGGCCTCGGCGATCAGGCATTCGAAGGGCGGCGCCGCGCTGGCCATCTGGGCGCGCATTTCAGCCGCGCTGGCGCGCACCACGCCTTCGGCGTGCTGATAGGCGGCCAGACCGCGGATAAAGCTGAGGATTTGATCGGCGTCGGCGGGGGTGGCGAAGCGGATTTTGACAGTCATGCGCGTGCGCTCCTTCCCATGGGTAAATTATACACCCGCAACGCCGCCAAAGTTGTGGAAAACCGGCCGCATTCGCCGCCGCCGGGCCTGGCGCCGCCGGCCCTCAGGCCGCGGGCTTTTTCATCCCGACCCGTTCGTAGTATTTCGCCGGCACTTTGGAGCGGTCCTTGTAGATAATGAAATTGCAATGCTGCTTGCCGAGTTCGTGCGCGGGTTCGACCACCACGAAGGGCGCGCCGTGCGCGGCGATATCCTGACGCTCCATTACCGGCTCATGCGCGCAATAGACCGGAAAACTGTCGCGCCCGTAGGTCAGGAATTGCGGACCCTTGAGCGTGAGCATCGCGTCCGGTCCCGCGTACTTGCCTTCGCGCACGAGCCGGCCGCCGCTGCCGCACGGACGCATCTGGATGACGATCTTTTCATCGTCTTCGACGATATTGAGCGGCTGCATATGGGCGCGCAGGCCCGCGACGAACATCTTGACGCGGGCGCGCAGGGCGTCGGCTTCGGCGGGCATTTTTTCGAGATTCGGCAGCCACCAGGCCTTGACTCCCGCCTCCATCGCCGCTTCCAGGGCCTGATCGCCGAACTGGCGGCCGACGAAGGAAAGCGTGGCGACGGTCCAATCGCGGTAAAGGTCGTGCATGCTGAGAAATTCGTTATACATGCGGCGGGCGAGTTTTTTGGCGGTTTCGCGATCGCCGGAATCGATCGCTTCGACCACGCGATCGACGGTGAGTTTTTCCATTTCGGCGATTTCGTCGGGATTAAGGATGCGTTCGGCCATGGTCAAAACCTCGTTGGCGAAAATCGCCGGGAAAATCCGGCGCGCCCATAATTGCGATATCGGGAGTTTTGCACAGGGCGGAGCGAAGGAAAAAACGGCCAATCGTTGGAATCCGAAAAAGAGCTGCGCTATAGTCCTTGCGTTTCTTATGGTCATGCAAGTATTTCTGATATTGCGACTGACCGATGGTTAGCGTATTTAATGCTGGATTCGGCGCCTGGCCGGATTGAACTGGCGAATCGGAGAAAGCGGTGGAAACGTCTTCGCACGACATTCTGATAATCGGCGGCGGCGGCGCCGGATTGCGGGCGGCGATCGAAATCGCCGAACAAGATCCGACGATCGATGTCGCGATGGTTTCCAAGGTGTACCCGATGCGCAGCCATACGGTGTCGGCCGAAGGCGGGGCGGCGGGCGTCGCGGGCAAGGACGACAGCCTCGACGAGCATTGTTACGACACGGTTTCAGGCAGCGACTGGCTGGGCGATCAGGACGCGATCGAATACTTCGTCAACGAAGTGCCGAAGGAATTGCTGCGGCTGGAGCATTGGGGATGCCCGTGGAGCCGCGAGCCGGACGGCCGGATAGCGGTGCGCCCGTTCGGCGGCATGAAGAGAATGCGCACGTGGTTCGCCGCTGACAAGACCGGCTTCCATCTGCTGCACACGCTGTTCCAGACCTCGCTCAAATACCGCGCGATCGCGCGCTACGACGAAACTTTCGTGACGCGCCTGCTGGTCGAAGACGGCGCGGTGCGCGGCGTGGTCGCGATCGAGCTGCGCACCGGTAAAATCCGCGTGATTCAGGCCAAGGCGGTGATTATCGCGACCGGCGGATGCGGCCGGGTGTTTCCGTTCAGCACCAACGCCAATATCTGCACCGGCGACGGTATGGCGCTGGCGTACCGGGCCGGGGCGCCGCTCAAGGACATGGAGATGGTCCAGTACCATCCGACGGGATTGCCCTTCACCGGCATCCTGATTACCGAGGCGGCGCGCGCCGAGGGCGGCTGGCTGCTGAACAAGGACGGCTATCGCTTCCTGCAGGATTACGACCTGGGCAAGCCCACGCCGGCGCCGGTCTTTCGCAGTATGGAGCTGGGGCCGCGCGATCGCGTCTCGCAGGCGATTATCGGCGAGTTCGAAAAGGGGCGCGGGTTCCACGGGCCGTATGGCGACTACGTCCATCTCGACCTGCGCCATCTGGGCGAACACAAGATCGAAACGCGGCTGCCGATGGTGCGGGAGCTGTGCCTGAAATACGAAAACCTCGACCCGGTCAAGGAGCCGATTCGGATTCGCCCGGTGCAGCATTACATGATGGGCGGCGTCCATACCGACATCAACGCGGCGACCCCGCTGCCCGGACTGTTCGCGGCGGGCGAGGCCGCCTGCGTGAGTATCAATGGCGCGAACCGGCTGGGGTCGAATTCGCTGGGCGAGATTCTGGTGTTCGGCGCGCGCGCGGGCCGCGCGGCGATCGAGGCGGCGCGCAACGGCTCGCCGGCGAGCGAAACCGCGGTTCTGGCGCAGGGGCGCGACGAGGAACGCCGGCTCGAGGAAAACTATCTGCGCAAGACCGGCGGGACCGAGCGTATCGCGAAGCTGCGCGAAGAGATGCAGCAGACGATGGAGCGGGGCTGCGGCATCTACCGCGAACACAATTCGCTGGTCGAGTCGGCGCACAAGCTGGACGAACTGCGCGGGCGCGCCGCCCATCTCGCGATCGACGACCATACGCGCACTTTCAACACGCAACTTACCGCCGCGCTCGAGTTGGGGTTCATGCTCGACGTCGCCGACTCGATCGTGCATAGCGCGCTCAATCGCGAGGAGTCGCGCGGGGCCCATCAGCGGCGCGATTTCACCAAGCGCGACGACCAGAAATATCTCGCTCATTCGGTGGCCTATAAGACCGCCGAAGGTCCGCCGCGCATCGAATATCTACCAGTTGTGATTACCCGCTGGCCGCCCGGCGAGCGCGTTTACGGAAGGTAGGCCCGAGCCATGTCCGATACCATCATCCTTGAGGTCGCGCGGTTCAATCCCGAACGCGGCGGCGAACCCTCCTACGAGAGCTTCGAGGTTCCGTTGCGTCCGGACTGGATGGTGCTGGACGGCCTCAACCATATCAAAGACCAGCTTGACGGCTCGCTGACGTTCCGCTGGTCCTGCCGGATGGGGATTTGCGGCAGTTGCGGCATGATGATCAATGGCGTGCCGACGCTGACCTGCGAAAGCCTGCTGATTAACTACGCGCCGGGACCGGTGCGGGTCGGGCCGCTCGATCATTTTCCGGTGGTCAAGGACCTGGTCGTCGATCTCGACGACTTTCTGGCCAAGCTGCAGAAGGTGCGGCCATGGGTGGTGCGCAAGGACGACTTCAAGCCGCCGCGCGAATTCATGCAGAGTCCGGCGCAGCTCGAAGCGTTCCATCAGTTCAGCCTGTGCATCAACTGCACCCTCTGCTACGCCGCTTGCCCGGTGTCGGGACTGGATCCGAATTTCCTCGGCCCGGCGGCGATCGCGCTGGCGCATCGCTACAATCTCGACTCGCGCGATCAGGGCGTCGAGGATCGCCTCGATATCGTGTCGCAGCATGAAGGCATCTGGGATTGCACCGTCGTCGGCGAGTGCAGCGTGGTCTGTCCGAAGAATGTCGATCCGTCGCTGGCGATCCAGCAATTGAAGCTGACGGCGACCAAGGAATGGTTCAAATCGTTCCTGTTGCCGCGAGGAAAGCATTGAGCGCGATGCCACAGTACACGCAATATCAGCCCAAGGCGTACCGGCCGCGGATGTCGGCGTACTGGTACCTCGATCAGTGGCGCTATCTGCGCTACGCGCTGCGCGAGGCGTCGAGTTTTTTCGTCGCCTATTTCTGCGTGCTCACGCTCGTTCAGCTCGCCGCGCTGGGAACCAGCGCGACCCGCTACGCGCAATTCGAGGCGTGCATGGGCAGCCCCGTGATGATCATAATCAACGCGATCGCGCTCGCGTTTTTCCTGTTGCACGCGATTACCTGGTTCAACCTGGTGCCGCGCGTGGCGATGCGCCAGATGCTGGGCCGGCCGACGCCCGACGCGATCTCCTCGGGTCCCAATTACCTGCTCTGGTTCGGCGCGACCGTCATCCTCGCGCTCTTCTTCCTGGGGGTGCTCTGAAATGTCCGCGGGCAAACGTTCCAACGAGCCGTTGGTTTGGCTGCTGTTCGGCGTGGGCGGCTTCTTCGCGGCGTTTTTCCTGCCGGTTCACGTGCTCTTTTACGGCTTGCTGTTCCCGTCGGGGCTGGTCCACGCCCCGGGCTATCAGGCGACGCTCGCGCTGGTGCGCCATCCGTTGGCCCGCCTCTATCTATTCGCGCTGCTGACGCTTTGCTTTTTCCACGCGGCGCATCGGATGCGTCTGACGATGTCGGACGTGCTCAACCTGCGCCATCTGAATACGGTGCTGGCGTTTCTCTGCTACGGCGGCGCGATCGTTGGCACGGTCTTCACGGTATGGCTGCTGATGACGGTATGAACCGTCGCGATCGGTCACGCGCCGGAAGTCACGACGGCCGCTCCCGGAGCGGCCGTTTTCGTTTGCGCAACCGCCAGCGATACCTTGCGGCGTTCCATCATGTCGTTTTCGCGCGGTACGCCGAGATTGTCGCCGTAATAAAGCCGGTTTACCGCCATCGTCGGACCGCCTTTGAGAGCCTCGGAGCGGATTAGGAATT
>DAHZDR010000271.1 GCA_027403435.1 Deltaproteobacteria bacterium | reverse complement strand
GCGCAATGCCGCTATGATTCGTCCCGCGGAGTTATGCGGATGATCGCCATCGTCGATTATCGGGCCGGCAATCGACGCGGCCGCCGCGCCTAACGGATTTCCGTGGCCGAAGATTTGACGATAGGCCTCACGTTTTCTCGGCCACGCGGAAGCTGGTCGAAAGGTGATGGGATTAGGCCGCGCGCCGGTGGCGAAGCGCCCGGAGTGCGGCTTTGGGTTCATGCGCCAAGACGCGCATGAGCGCGATGGTTGCGGGTTCCATCATCACCCGGTTCTGTTCCCAGTTCTGCAGCGTCGCGACCGGAATGCCCAGCGTATCGGCAAATTGCTGCTGAGACATGCCTAGCCGCTTGCGGATATACCACGGCGAGAGGATGTCTTCCTCGCGCACTTCCGCGGCCGGGTCTTCGCCGTCCTCAATCATATGCCGACGAATATCCTCTTCGGTCGTCGCTTTGATCTTAGCGCGGTCCCGTTTCGACGGACGCGCCTTGATTTCATCGAGCGTCATTCGCGTGATAGCCATAGCTTGGTTTCCTTTCGATTGGCGCGCCGCACCGAGATGATCCGCACCGTGTCGCCACGCCAGGTGAACACGACATGCAAAATGTCGCCTTCACTTTCGCCCACGGCCCGGAACCGCGCCTCGCCGTAGTTGCGGCGGGTGTCTTGTGAGATCGCGACCGATCCCTCGAAGATTCGGGCGCCGTCGTCGAAGCCAATCCCGCGATCGCGCAGCGTCTTGGCGTGCTTGGCTTCGTCCCACTCGAACCTCACTAATGGAATTGTACGCTTAAAGCGTACCGTGTGCAATGCCAAAATCCGCGGGTCAAGCGCCAGCCGGTCGCCATAAACCAGTCTTCCGCCCGGCGGCTCCGCTGCGTGGCCGCGCTGATGGCGTCCGCTATACGCTATAATTGAACGCGGGCCGGGCGGCGGCGGAAGCTGTTTTGTCGGGCGCAATGCCGCTATGATTCGTCCCGCGGAGTTATGCGGATGATCGCCATCGTCGATTATCGGGC
This sequence comes from Deltaproteobacteria bacterium, assembly GCA_027403435.1. Lineage (GTDB taxonomy): Bacteria > Desulfobacterota > Binatia > Binatales > Binataceae > JADMIL01. The sequence goes on along the minus strand of DAHZDR010000271.1, from coordinate 7,726 downwards.
CGGCAATCTGACCAGCGTCGCCAGCGCGCTGACCCATCTGGGGCATCGTTGCGAAATCACCGATCGGCCGGAGGCGATTTGCGCCGCCGAACGGGTGATTCTGCCGGGCGTCGGCGCGGCCGGTGCCACGATGGAAAATCTGCGCGGCCGCGGCCTCGACCACGTTCTGCGCGACGGCGTAATCGCCGCGGGCAAGCCGTTTTTGGGCATCTGCATCGGGATTCAGGTGTTGTTCGAGAGCAGCGAGGAAGACGCCGCCGACTGTCTCGGGATCATTCCGGGGCGGGTCGTGCGTTTCCCGCATGCGGTGGACGGCAGGCTCTTGAAAGCTCCGCAAATCGGCTGGAACCGGGTGCGCCAGACGCGGGCGCATCCGTTGTTCGCCGGGGTGCCCGACCATGCGCATTTTTACTTCGTCAATTCGTACTATCCGGTTCCCGACGATCCGGCGGCGACGATCGCGACCAGCGACCACGGCGTGGTTTTCACCGCGGCGATCGCGCGGGGCAACGTGATGGCGACGCAGTTCCATCTGGAGAAAAGCGGCGCGGCGGGACTGCGGATGCTGGATAATTTCTGCCGGTTCGGGAGCTGAAGGATGCTGGCGAAACGGATCATCCCGTGCCTTGACGTGCGCGCCGGCAAGGTCACCAAGGGCGTTCAGTTCCTGAACAACGTGGATATCGGCGATCCGGTGGCAATGGCGCGTTACTATTATGAACAGGGCGCCGACGAGATCGTCTTTTACGACATCACGGCCTCGAACGAGCGGCGCGGCCTGATGCTTGAAGTGGTGCGCGCGGTCGCCCGCGAAATTTTTATTCCGTTCAGCGTGGGCGGCGGGCTGCGCACGGTCGAGGAGATGCGCGCGGCGCTGCTGGCGGGCGCCGAGAAGGTTTCGATCGATTCGGGCGCGGTGCGCAATCCGCGAATCATCGCCGAAGGGGCGCGCGCCTTCGGCAGCCAATGTATCGTGCTCTCGATGCAGGTGAAGCGGCGCGCGGCGAGCGCGGAATATCCCTCGGGATGCGAAGTGATGATCGACGGCGGACGCACGCCGACCGGCCGCGACGCGCTGCGGTGGGCGCGCGAGGGCGAGCGGCTGGGCGCGGGCGAGTTGTGCGTCAATTCGATCGATCGCGACGGGGCCAGGTCGGGCTACGACCTCGCGGTGACGCGGATGATCGCGGACGCGGTCGGAATCCCGGTGATCGCTTCGGGCGGCGCGGGCGAACCGCGCCATCTGCTGGAAGGCTTTACGGCGGGCGGGGCGGACGCCGCGATTGTCGCCTCGATTACGCACTATGGGGAGCATCCGATACCGGCGTTGAAGCGCTACTTGCGCGGCCACGGAGTCGAGGTGCGCGACCCGCCGGAAATGGAAAGGAGCGCCAATTGAAAATTGCGCTGGTGGTTGCGGATTTCAACTTCGACGTGACTTCGCTGATGGCGGAGCGGGCGCGCCGGCACGCCGAGTTTCTCGGCGCCGAAGTCGCGCGGATCGTGCATGTGCCGGGAGTTTTCGACATGCCGCTGGCGGTCAAAAAACTGCTGCGGCGCAAGGACGTCGAGGGCGTCGTGATGATCGGCGCGGTGATCAAGGGCGACACCGGACACGACGAAGTAATCACCGGCGCGACGGCGGCCGCGGCGGTCGATTTGTCGCTCGAATTCGACAAGCCGGTCGGACTCGGCGTCACCGGACCGGGGATGGACCGGGTGCAGGCGCTCGATCGAATCGACAACGCCAAGCACGCGGTGGAGTCGGTGGTGCGGATGATCCGCGGACTCAAGGAACTGGATTAATCCGCCGCCTGTTAAGAAATCTGCCGGGCGGCGCGTTGCCGGCGCGATCGCGGCTTCCTATACTCGTGCGCGTGGCGGCGATTGCGGGCGGAAGCGGAATTCAGGAACGGCAGACCTTTTCGACGCGCGCGGCGGCGCGTATCCTGGCGGTCTCTCCGGATCGGATTCGTTATTGGGTCAAGCGGCGGCTGGTCGCGCCTTCGGCGGCGCGCGGTCGCCGCTATCGCTTCGATTTCAACGATCTGCTGCTGATGCGGATGGCGAAGGAGCTGTTGCCGCGCCGGCGGCGCCTGGGCGCGTTCAAGCGCTGCGTCGAGCGGGCGCGTGGGCAGACGTCGCCGGCGCGGCCAACGCCCGCGCTCAAGCTGCATAATGACGACGGCCGGATCGTAATGCGCGAGGGCGCGGCGCTGTTCGAAATCGACACCGGCCAGTTGCTGCTGCGCTTCGGCGCGCCGCGCGCGGCCGGAACAGTTGAGCATCGCTTTGGTCCGGCGCGGGTGCATGAACGTTTCGAAGAGGCGCGGCGGCTGGCCGAGTCCGATCCCTTGCGCGCGCTGAAGCTCCACAGCGAATTCCTCGGCCGCGAGCCGCGCGATTTCGCGGCGCATACGCGGATGGCGGCGTTGCTGGAAGGCGCCGGCGACCTGACCGGGGCGCTGCGCCATCTGCTGGGCGCGGCGGTGCTGGCGCCCGCCAACGCCGAGGTCAATCTGCGGCTGGGCGCGCTCTATCGGCGGCGCGAGGATGTGGAGAACGCGCTGCAATGCTTCGAGCGGGCGGCGCAATGCGACCCGCTCTCGATCGAGGCGCATCGCAACCTTGCCGAACTTTACGAAAGCGCCGGCCGCCGGCGCGACGCCGAACGCCATCTGGTCACGCTCGACCATCTTTGCCGCGGCGGCGGATGACGCGGCGCGCCTGGATAAATTCCGTATCAGGCCCGACGCATAGTTTCCCGAGAGCTTTTGGTAAATTTTACAATGCGAAGTGGGGAAACTGGCGAATTGAGTAAGTAAATCCCGTCAAAACATCCGATTCCACCACCTGTTTACTGGCGCCGCAGTTGCTCTGGGCGTTCAGTATGATGCGCGCCGTCAAACCCGCCATCAGGCGCCGACGACCAGTCCACGGACGAATCGAGCGCCGCCAATGGCCGGAATATGGCTCAACCGTCGCGCTTGCCGTTCTGGCCACGCTGGCCGGCATCTTTGTCAGTGGATGCGGCGGCATGATGGGCTCGAATTTCTTCAACAGTCACTCGAATCCCTACGCCTATTCGTCCTCGCGATGGCATGGCGCCAAGCGGTCCGGACATGCGGAAGTCGTCCGGGCGTCGTGGTACGGACCGGGGTTCGCGAATCGCAAAACCGCGAATGGCGAACGTTTCAATCCCAACGCGCTGACCGCCGCCTCGCGAACGCTTCCGCTCGGCTCGGTGGTGCGCGTGACCAACCTTAAAAACGGCCGCTCGGTCGATGTGCGGATTAACGATCGCGGCCCTTATGTGCGCGGACGTGGCCTCGATCTGTCGCGGCGGGCGGCTCAGGATATCGGCATGACGCGGACGGGCGTGACGGCGGTAAGAGTCACGCCGATCGCCGCAACCTACCCAACGCACCACCACTATCATCACTATTATCGCCGCAAGCGATGGCATCGGCCTGCAAGCACCGCCTACGCAAACGTCGAATAGCGTTAACTTCGCCGGACCACGCAAAACCGTCCCAAAGACGCCAAATCTCAGCCAAGCCGCTTGAGCCGCGCGGCGAAAAAGCCGTCGAGACCGCCTTGGTCCGGCCGCGTGCGCATCAGGCCGTCCGCGTCGATCAGCCCGGCGAACGCGCCCGCCACGGGATTCGCGTCCGTATCCAGCCACGCCCGGTCGATCGCGAAATTGGGCCGTTCGTCGAGCCAGCGGCGCACCACCCGCTCGCCCTCTTCGGGCGCCAGGCTGCACACCGAATAGACCATCACGCCGCCCGGACGGACGATCGCCGACGCCTTGCGCAGCATCGCGGACTGAACCGCCGCGAGGCGCGAAAAATCCTCCGGACGGAGCCGCCAGCGAATCTCCGGATGTTCACGCAAGGTGCCGATACCGCTGCAAGGCGCGTCCAGCAGGACGGCGTCGCACGAGGATGGCGCCAATGGCATCGCCGCGGATGCGTCGGCGCGGACCGGAAAGACTCGCCGATGGCCGAGGCGCGCGGCGCCGACCCGCACTTTTTTCAGACCTGTGAAATTCACATCGACCGCCAGGACCGTCCCGGACGGTCCGGCGAGTTCCGCCAGATGGCCCGCTTTGCCGCCCGGCGCCGCCGCGCAATCCACGACGGTCGCGCCGGCGGCCGGAGCGAGCATCCGCGCCACCAGTTGCGACGCCTCGGATTGCATCTGGCAGAGGCCGTCGCGCAGCGCGGGCGCGTCGAACGGCGGCGCCGCGGCGAGCACGACCGTTTCAGGCAGCCGGCCGCGCGCCGCGATTTCAAAGCCTTCGGCGGCGAGCCGGGCGAGCAGTTCTTCCGGCGCGCCACGCGCGAGATTCAGGCGCAGAACGGTCGGCGCGGGACCGTTGTTCGCCTCGATCAGCGCCTCGGCGGCGCGCGCGCCGAACCATTCGATAAACTTTTCGACCATCCAGCGCGGATGCGACCCCGCCAGCGCAAGCCATCCGGCCAAGTCCGCGCCGCGCGGCGGGATTGCGCCATCCGCGCGCAGTGCGCCGCGCAGCACGCCGTTAACGAAACCGGCCGCTCCGGGACCCGCCGTTTCGCGCGCCAGCGTGACGGCGGTATCGACCGCGGCATGACGCGGCACGCGGTCGAGGAAGCGCAGTTGAAACAGGGCGGCGCGCAGGATCGCAAGCACGGCGGCATCGAGCGCGTCGAGCGGCCGGGAACAGACGCGCGCGAGTTCGTGGTCGAGCCGCGCGCGCATCGCGATTGCGCCGAGCACGGTCCGCGTCAGCAGGCGGCGATCGGCGGGATTGGCGAATGTGGGCAAGGCATGGCCCAACAAAACGTCGGCAAAGGCGCGGTCCCGCTCGACTCGCATCAGGATTTCGGCGGCGACGCGGCGCAACTCGAGTCCAGCGGTACGCTTCGACTCGTCCAGCCTGACAGGGCCGCCAGCGGGTTTGGGTTCGCCACGACGCAAAGTCGCCCGCGGCCGCGATTTGGCGTCGCGTGGCGGACGCCGGGTCATGCGCCCAGACGCGCGCCGATTTCGATTCGGCGTCCGCGGAAGAAATCCGCCGCGGCCATCCGGCGGCGGCCAGGGGCCTGCACTTCGAGCAGCGCGAGCGCGCCGGTTGCGCATTTCACGATCGGTTCGGGCTGCAGACGGATGATCGCGCCGGGCGGCGCGGTTAGTTCGGCGGAGCCGGCAAGCGCCGCGGCGGCGACGACGCGCGCCCGCCAGACCATCAGTTCCGCGCCGGCCAGCGTGGTGCGCGCGACCGGCCACGGGTCGAACGCGCGCGTCATCCGTTCGATCCACGCCGCATCTGCCGACCAATCGATCAGCGAGTCTTCCTTTTTGATCTGGGCGGTGTGGGTCGCCGCGCTTTCGTCCTGCGGAATTTCAGCGAGCGCGCCGCGCCGCAATCCCGCGAGCGCCTCAAGCAGCGCCTCGGCTCCCAGCTCCGCCAGTTTGTCTTTCAGCGAACCCTGGGTTTCGTCCGCGGCCAGCGGCATCGATCGTTGCAGCAGAATCGGCCCGGCGTCCATCCGTTCGACGACGCGCATGATGGTCACGCCCGACTCGCGATCGCCGGCGAGAATCGCGCCTTCGATCGGCGCGGCGCCGCGATGGCGCGGCAGCAGCGAGGCGTGCACGTTGAGCGGCATGACGCGCGGCGCGGCGAGGATCGCGTTGGGCAGAATGCGGCCGTAGGCGGCGACCACCAGCAGGTCGGGCGCGAACGATTGCAGCTCGGCGAGGAATTCCGGCGTACGGATTTTGACCGGCTTGAGCGTCGGCAATTGATGACGCGCGGCGACGGCGGCGACTTCGGACGGTTCGCGCTTCAATCCGCGATTACGCGGCTGGTCCGGCCGCGTGACCACGGCGGCCACCACGAAATCGCGCCCCGACGCGGCGATCATCCGTTCGAGGATCCGCGCGGCGAGCGCCGGCGTGCCCATGAACACGACGCGCAGCGGCGCGCCGGCGTGGGCCTCAGATGCGGGCGGCGGCGGGGGGCTTACCATCGGGCTTGCCCTCCTTGATCATCTTGGCGCGCTTGCGGCGGTAGAGTTCGCGCTTGATGCGGCTAATCCGGTCGATGAACAGGCGGCCGTCGAGATGGTCGATTTCATGCTGGAGGGCGACCGCAAGCAGGTCGGTGGCCTCGATTTCAATCTCCTTTTGGTCGAGCGTCCAGGCCCGCACCAGCACCTTGTCGTAGCGCTCGACATCGGCGGTGAAATCGACCACCGAGAGGCAGCCTTCCTCCCACGTGATCGAACCCTCGGCCTCGGCGATCACCGGATTGACGAGTTTGAGCAGATGCTTGCCGGGATTATCGTGCTCGGTGTCGAGCACAATAATGCGGCGGGAATCGCCGACCTGGGGCGCGGCGAGACCGACTCCGGGCGCGGCGTACATGGTCTGCGCCATGCTTTCGGCGAAAGCGTTGAGCGAGCCGTCGATATTCTCGACCGGACGGGCCGGCTGCTTGAGCACGGCGTCGGGAAATTTGTGAATCTTCAGCAGCGCCATCGATTAAAGCGTCAACCATCCAGTTTATCAGAGCGTTATGGCGGCTATAAAGCGCCGCCTCCGCGCCGGTAGTGTCCTAATTTGGGGAATAACATACTTGACTGGACTATTCTGATGGAGTTTCCCTTGACGTGGCGGTCGCCGTTTTTTTCGGGTGCAGCAATTCGATTTCTGCGGTCTGCTTAATCCGCGCTATAAATGGCGGCGCCTGCTCCGCGATTAATTTTAGCATGGCGGGCATTGCTGCGGTCAATATCGCAATAATTGCTTGAACGCCTAAGTTTCCACTTCCCAATACGAAGGACCTGACTCCAGCGTTAATTAGAGTCTCGCGTTCGAAAAGTCGGCGCTTGATCTGTTTATCGGCGGTTACCACGACCCAATCGCGGCGACCCACGTACGGCAACCAATCCACATCTTCAGTCCGTCGGCCGAAGTGATTATTGTGCTGTTCAACGCGCGCACCGCTGTTTTCAGCGATGGCATCGGCGATCCGCTGGCCGGGGAGATCGGCGTCCGTGAAAAATGTTAAATTGTCGGGAGTATAGTTAATTAGCCGAGGCCGCTGAATCTATAGGTCGCCGCGCACTTTCGTACTTCAATGCAGCTTCAATAATATTTCTGTCAATCTGGTAATCGACAGCTAGACTATCGATGCTGTCTCCGCCAATCCATCGTTCCGACAAAATTTCCGTGCGAATGTTGGTGCCACTTACGACAGGCCGACCGAACGAAACAAATGGATCAACTGACACAATTTTGGGTTGTTCGACTACAGCAGGACCAGCGACAATAGGTTCGCCAGTGAATGGATAAAAGCGAGCGATTTTCGATTCGTCACGTTCAACACGTTTTACATATATGTCAATTACTTGTTCCATTTCGGTTTGTTTGCCGACGCTCATGTTGACGTATGTTTCGTACTTGACGAGAATATTTTTGCCCGACGTATAGAGATCGACGTCGGCTAGCGGATGCTTGGTTTCAAAATCCTGTCTGAGTTGAGCAAGCGTCTCACGGAGCAATTTCATTTTAATTTGATGAACACGCCGGACCGCATACAGAACGTGCGCTTCAACCAGATTGGTGAATGATAGCATTAGGCGATCGGCTCGTTCGGGCGGAATGATTAGCGGAACGTATGTTCGTGCACGCCCGGTTGCTTCGCGCCATTGACCGCCGAAGGTCCAAGCCT
>DAHZDR010000035.1 GCA_027403435.1 Deltaproteobacteria bacterium | reverse complement strand
TGAATCGTCGCCTGGCGCATGAGATGGCGCGCGCGGGCGCCGATCGTTGGGACGTCGCCGCGGCCGCGCCCGCCTTCTTTCACGGCGACCTGCGCGATATCGCGCTCGAACCGATTCCCGGCGAGGCCTGCCGCCTTGAACCACTCGCCGCGCGGCTCTCGCGCCATCTCCACATTTTTTTTTACGGCTCGCGGCTGCGCAAGATTTTGCGCGCCGGGTGGGACGTCGTGCATTGCTGGGAAGAGCCTTACGTCGTCGCCGGCGGACAGATCGCGCGGTGGACGCCGCGGCGCGCCGCGCTGGTGTTCTGGACCGGCCAGACCATCGCCAAACGCTACCCGCCGCCGTTTTCCATGATCGAGCGTTTCGCTATGGCCCGCGCCGCCGGATGGGCCGCGCGGGGGCATATCGGCGCCGCGACGCTCAAAACACGCCCCGGCTACGACCGCAAGCCCTGGCGCGTGATGCCGCTGGGGATCGACACGGAAATTTTCCAGCCCGACCCCGCCGCCCGCCGCGCCGTCCGCGAACGTCTGGGCTGGCCCGACGACGGCGTTGCGGTCGTCGGCTATCTCGGCCGGATGGTCGAAGCCAAAGGCCTGCCGATGCTGCTGCGGGCGCTGGAACTGACCGCCGCGCCGTGGCGCGCGCTGTTCGTCGGCGGCGGTCCGATGGAGCCGGAGATTAGGCGTTGGGGAGATCGGTTTCCCGGCCGCGTGCGGATTATCGCCGTGCCGCACGCCGAGGTTCCGGCTTGCCTGAACGCGATGGACTTGCTGTGCGCGCCCAGCCAGACCACTCCCGCATGGCGCGAAATTTTCGGCCGGATGCTGATCGAGGGATTTGCCTGCGGCGTGCCGGTGATCGCGAGCGACAGCGGCGAAATTCCCGCCGTCGCGGGCGACGCCGCGATGATCGTCGGCGAGCGCGACGAACCGGCGTGGGCCGCGGCGCTTGGCGAACTGCTCGGCGATCCGGCGCGGCGGCGCGAACTTGCGGCGCGCGGCCTCGATCGCGTGCGGACCAATTTCGCCTGGCCGATCGTCGCCCGGATGCATCTGGAGTTTTTCGCGGAGTTGCTCGACCGGCGCGCCTCGGCCTGAGCGCGCGCGCCGCGCCGGATTGCCCCTTCGCCACGCGAAACCGCGCCGTGAAAAACCGCGCCGCGCCGCGCGATCAGGCCGGCTTGTCCGGAAGCGCTTCCAGCCACGGTGCGACCAGCCGCTCGTTGATCGAATAGGGAAACGCGTGGCCCCACTCCGGCAGCTCCGCGTATTTCAGGTTGTAGCCGATATCGCTCAGCAGCTTATTGGTCTGGCGCGTGAAGCTGACCGGAAAAATGAAATCATGGACGCCGTGAATGACGAAAATCGGCGTGTCCTTGCCGCGCCCCGCGCGCAGCAGCGAATCGGCCGCCAGATGCAGCGCGCCCGCCACCGGCGCGATTCCGCGGAAGCGCTCGTGATGCTCAAGGCCGAAAATATAAGTGAAAATTCCGCCGTCCGAGAGGCCGCTCAGATAG
>DAHZDR010000266.1 GCA_027403435.1 Deltaproteobacteria bacterium | reverse complement strand
ACGCAATGCGGCGTCTTGTTGATCGCGTCGGTCAACAGCCCGCCCTGATCGAAGCCGACGTAGCCCGGCGGCGCGCCGATCAGCCGCGACACCGTGTGGCGCTCCATGTACTCGCTCATGTCGAAGCGGATGAACTCGACGCCCATGGTCTTGGCGAGTTGGCGCGCGACTTCGGTCTTGCCGACGCCCGTCGGCCCGGCGAACAGAAACGCGCCCACCGGACGGTCCGGATGCGCCAGCCCCGAACGCGCGAGCTTGATCGCGCGGCCGACCGCCGCGATCGCCGCGTCCTGCCCATAGACCGCCGCCTTGAGCTCGCTTTCGAGATTTTGCAGCCGCGACCGGTCGGACGACGACACCGTCCGTTCCGGAATCTTCGCCATCCGCGCGACGGTGCGCTCGGCGTCGCGCGCGCCGACGGTTATGGTTTCGCCGCTTTTCGCCCGCAGATGGCCGGCGACGCCCGCCTCGTCCATCACGTCGATCGCCTTGTCGGGCAGGAAGCGATCGTTGATATACCGCGCCGACAACTCCACCGCCGCGCGAATCGACGGCGCGGTGTAGCGGACATTATGATGCTTTTCGTACTGGCTCTTGAGGCCGCTCAGAATCCGCACGGCTTCGTCGCGGGTCGGCTCGTGAACGTCGATCCGCTGAAAGCGCCGCGCCAGCGCCTTGTCGCGATCGAACGAGCGCTTGTACTCCTGGTAGGTCGTCGAACCGATACAGCGCAATTCGCCCGACGCCAGCGCCGGCTTGAGCAGGTTCGACGCGTCCATGGTCGATCCCGACGCCGATCCGGCGCCGACGATCGTGTGAATTTCGTCGATAAACAGCACAATCCGCCGGTTGCCCGTCGCCGCCTTGATCACCGCCTTCAGGCGCTGCTCGAAGTCGCCGCGGAAACGCGTTCCGGCCAGCAACGCGCCCATGTCGAGCGCGAAAACCGCCACGTCCTTCAGCGCCGCCGGCACGCGCCCATCATGGATCGCGAGCGCGAGGCCTTCGGCCAGCGCGGTCTTGCCCACGCCGGCTTCGCCGACGAAGATCGGATTGTTCTTGCGCCGCCGCAGCAGCACATGAATCGCCCGCTCGATTTCGCGCTCCCGCCCGATGAGCGGATCGATCTGGCCGTTGGCCGCCCGCTCGTTCAAATTGACCGCGTAGGTTTTGAGCGCCTTGCCCGGCGAAAGCTTGGGCGCGCCCTCCTCGCCCTCCGCTTCAGCCTCGGCCTCGTTGTCGTGATCGTGGCCGTCTTCTTCGGCGGCGCCGCGCGTTTCGCGCTCCTCGTCCGCGCCGCCCTTGGAAACGCCGTGCGAGATGAAATTGATCGCGTCGAAGCGGGTCACGCCCTGCTCTTCCAGCAGACGGATCGCGTGCGCTTCGGTCTCCTGAAACATCGCGACCAGCACCTGCGAGCCGTTGATCTCCGTGCGTCCCGCCGACTGCGCATGCATCGCGGCCCGCTGCAACGCGCGCTGCACGCCGGCCGCGTAATGGGGCTGCGGATTCCCGCCGCGCGGCAGCCGCTCCAGCTCATCATCCAGATACGCCTGCAATTGTTTGCGCAGCGCTTCAAGATTCGCCCCGCAATGCGTCAACACGTTGCTGGTCGTCACGTCATGCAGCATCGCATACAGCAAATGCTCAAGGCACACGTACTCGTGACGCCGGTTGAGCGCCTCGGTCATCGCAAGTTGCAGCGTAATCTGCAGTTCGCGGCTGATCATCACGCCTGAGGATGGCATCGCGGCTCCGTTGGTCGCGCCCGCCGCGCCAGCGCCGGTTCGCCGCCGGCGCCGCGGACGGCGCAAGTCACTCTTTTTCCATCACACACTTGAGCGGAAACTGGCTCTCGCGCGCAAGTTCCTCGACGGTTTTCACTTTGGTCTCGGCGATTTCGAACGGATACACCCCGGCCACGCCCATCCCGTTCTGATGGACATGCAGCATGATCCGCGTCGCTTCGGCGTGCGACCTGTGGAAAATCGATTTCAGAATTTCAACGACGAACTCCATCGGCGTGTAGTCGTCGTTGAGCAGGATGCATTTATAGAGCGGCGGCCGTTTGGTCCGCGTCTGTTCGCGCGTGCGCCGTTCGGTGACGATCCCGCTCTGATCGCCGCCGCCACCCGCACCCTCGCCCTCACGGCGGCGCGCCATCGGCCTCAAGATTTTCACTTTCTCTTTCATCGCGCGTCGGCTCGCCCTCGAACTTCCATCCGATTGTATCAGAAAACGCGCCGCCGCCGCACGGGAATTTTCCGCCTCCGATTCGGCGCCGCCGGACGCGATCGGCACGCCACGCGCCACGGCTTTATCTTGCCCG
>DAHZDR010000024.1 GCA_027403435.1 Deltaproteobacteria bacterium | reverse complement strand
CGGCGGGACGGCCGGGAGATTTGCGCCACTTCGAGCGCGAACTCGCCGGAATCGAAGATAAAGCGTCGCCCCATCCGCAATGACGCAAACGCGACCGGAAGCGGACTCGTAAGAATCGCTCTCGATCCCGCGTCCGGCCGCATTTGCGGCGCGCGCGATTGCCGCGCGCAGCCGTTCAGATCCGCGCAATCACTTCATCGCGAAAACGGGCCAGTTCGTCCTCGGTGAGCGAACGCACCGGCGATCCGATCAGCGCGCGATCGACTCCGGCCTGTTTGAGGCGGCGCAGGTCGTCGAGCGTCAGCGGCTGGCCGGTGCGCAGGCTGAGCGTGATTTCGACCGGCCGGGCGCGTGCGGCGGCGCGTTCGAAGCCGCGCAGGCGTTCGATTAGAGCGCGCGCCTCGTCATGGGTTTTCGCGATCCCGTACCATCCGTCGCCGTAGCGCACGGCGCGTTTCAGCGCCAGGTCGCTGGTGCCGCCGACGACGATCGGCGGATGCGGCTTTTGCGTCGGTTTTGGATTGAAACGCGCGCCTTCCAGGCTGATGGTCTTGCCGTGATAGACGGGATCGTCCTTGGTCCACAGCTCCTTCATGAGTTCGATAGATTCGCGCGTGCGCAGCGCGCGATCGGCGAAACTCGCGCCGACCGCCGCGAATTCCTCCGCCCACCAGCCCACGCCGACGCCAAAAATCACGCGTCCGGAGCTCAGCATGTCAAGCGTCGCGACCGCCTTCGCCGTGGCGATCGCGTTGCGCATCGGCACGACGAAAATTCCCGTGGCGAGCCGGATTTTGCTGGTGAGAGCCGCGGCGTACGCCAGCGCCAGCATCGGATCGTTGAACGGCACGTCGAGCGGCGCGGGAAAGCTGCCGTCAGCGGAGTAAGGATATTTCGACGCCGACTTGACCGGCATGATCATATGCTCGCCGATCCACGCCGATTCGTAGTCCAGTTCCTCGGCGCGCCGCACGTGTAGCGAAATCCGCTCCGGTTTCACATTGGTGATGAATGTTCCAAATTTCATAAACACCCCCGATTTGGCGATGCGCGCCAACGCCAGGGGCGCCGCGCGCTTTGCGGGTCAGTGTGCGGCGCCTTGCGGCTTGAGACGCGCCGCGTTCGCCGTGCATTTGACCGACTTCAGGCATCCGGCCGCCGCGCTTCCGGCGTTGTCAGCGCAGGATAGATCGATCAGGGCGTCGGCGTCGACCTTGGCCGCCGCCTGGCGCAGTTTGGCGACGAGCTGATCGTGGTTGCCGCCGCCGCCGAACAGCGTGTCGTCGCACGACCAGGCGCTCACCTGGCCCAGATTCACGTAACCCTGGGCCTGCGGGTCAGCGGCTGAATAGACCGGGATTTGCGCCGCCAGCCGCGTCGCCGTGGCCTGATCGACGCCGCCGGCTTCGCCCAGCGGAATACATCCGGCGAGCGCGATCGCGGCGAGCGCGGCGGAAATCGCCAGAATTGCCGCGCGACGGCGCGTCAATCCGGCAATCCGGAGGTTCATGGCGCCTCGGACGCCGTGGCGGAAAAGCGAAACGGGCGCGCGCGTCCCGCCCGTAATTCGGCGCACAGCTCCTCGACCGTGGAGACTTCGTTCGTTAATTGCGTCGCGCATGTCAGGAACCATCGAGAGGTTGGAAAATGGGCGTCGCTGCCGGCCACCGCGATCAGCCCGAGTTTTTCAGCCGCGGCCAGCGCCTCGCGGTCCTGGTCGCGCGTATTCTGGCCGTTGATCGCTTCGACCGCGGCCAGCGCTTCGCCCACCTTCGCCCTCAGCTCCGCGAGTCTCACGCCGTAGCCCGAATCGCGAAACGGATGCGCCGGGATGGCGACTCCGCCTTCGGCGTGCGCCGCCTCGATCAATGGCTCCGCGCGCAGCATCCGATCGGCGAAATCGAAATGCCGAAGCAGACTCGGCGTGACGCCGAAAATCAGCAGATGGCCAAGGTTGGTGTCGGCCTCGACGCCCTTGAAGAGCCGCACGCCGTAGCGATGCGACAGTCGCGCGTATTCGCGATCGAGCGCGGCCTCGATCGGGAACCGGCGATGCTCGGTCAGGCAGATTGCGCCAAGACCGCGGGAAAGGCGCGCGTTCGCTTCCAGGTATTGCTCGGCCGCGGCGTTGGAATCGGCGGAGAGCCGCGTATGGACATGCAAATCGACCAGCATCGCGAGCGGGATTTTCACACAGGCGCGGCGCTGGAGCAAAGCGCCGGAATCACGGCATGGCGTATTCGTCGCGCACTTTCAGATGATCGATTGGGAAAATAAATCCGGTGTACCGAATCACGATCGTCTGCACTTCGAGACGATCGAATTCGCTGTTCACGGCGCCGTAAAGTTCGAGCGTATCGCCGATGACGCGAAAGCGCACCTGCGAATAGCCCGCGTTGTCGAGATCCTGGCGCAGCGCGGCGAGGCGCGGCGCGCTCAAGTCCGGCGGCGCGGCGGGCGCCGGCGGCGCGTAATACCCCGAGTCGCCGTCCGGCGCCGGTTGCGCCATCGTCTGGAAGAACCTGGCGACGCCGACGGCGACCAGGGAAATCGCGACGATCCAGATCAGCCGGCGGCGGACGTTTTGGCGCCGCTGGGCGCCGATAGCGCCGGTCTTGCGCGGTCCGGGAGTTGCGCCGCGAGGTCCCGGCCGGTGGGCGTCAGCCTCGCGATTTGATAAGGGCGGAATAGTGGCGGGCGCCGCCGCGCCGCGCTCGAACGGGCGCTCGCGCGTCCCGATTTCAGCCGCGCAGTATGAGCAGAACCGCGAATCCGCCGGAATCATCCGCGCGCAATTTGCGCAGCGGACGTCGTTGTTCAGGCCAATCACGGTTGGCGCGGCGGCCGCGGCCGGCGTTGACGGTCGGGCGCGCGCCGCCGCGGAATTCGGCGCCGCGACGGGCGCGGATGGCGCCGGACCCCCTCCGGATTGCGCGTCCGCGGCGGATGGCGGCGCGACCGAAAGCGGCAGCGGCGGTTGCCCGCGCGCGGCGGCGGAGTCATTCACGGCGTCGGCCATGCCGTCTTTGATCGCGATCAGCCGATTTTTGAATTCAGCCGCGTCACGCATCCGGTTGACGACGTCGTAAGCCAACGCCTGATCGATTAGCGCCGCCAGCGACGGGTCAAGTTCGGGGCGGAGCTTGCGCAGTTGCGGAAAGCTGAAAGGCGCCTCGGCCGCCGGGTCGCGGCCCGACAGCGCCTGATGCATCGTGGCGCCGAGCGCGTAGAGGTCCGATCGCGTTTCGGCCTTGCCGCGATATTGTTCCGGCGGCGCATAGCCCTGCGTGCCGATCATCGTGGCGTTGCTGAGCGGGGCGAAATGGCGCGCGATGCCAAAGTCGATGAGCTTGGCCTGGCCTTCCGCCGTCAGCATCACGTTCGACGGCTTGAGGTCGCGGTAGATGACCGGCGGATCGAGATTGTGCAGGTATTCGAGCGTCTCGAGAATCTGGATGGCGATTTGCATTACGCGCCCCGGGGCGAGTTCGCCGCCGGCCCGCCGCAATTCGTCGTCGAGCGTCTCCCCGTCGATATACTCCATCACCAGGTAGTGATGATTGGCGTCGCTGAAGCGATCGAAAATGCGCGGAATATGTTCGTTGGCGAGCCGCGCGAGCATGTCGGCTTCGCGATTGAACGCCGCCACCGCCTGCTGTTGCATCGCGGGACTGGTGAAGCTGTCCACCATCTCGGCCAGCGCGCAGCGGCGGGCGGCCAGACGCAGATCTTCGGCCAGATAGACCAGCTTCATGCCGCCGCCGCCGATCGATTTGACGACGCGATAACGTCCGCCGACGATGGTGTTGGGAGCGATCATCCGTCCATGGCGCCGCGGCGCTTCATGGCCGCGGACCAGCCGTCGCGGAGACGGAGCCGCGGCCGCGCGGGCGCGTGCGGCGGGAAAACGCTTCCTCGCGCACCGCGCCGGAGAGCGCGGCGTTCAACGCGCAAATCGTATGCAGCATAAAGCCCAGCGGCGCCGCCATCATATAGGTCGCGGCGACCCCGCCGAACCAGACCAGCGCCGCCCGTTGCTGATTTTTGTACAGATGGCCGAGTCCCGGAATCACGCTGAGGACGAGCGCGATCATCGGCCGCCATGTGATATTGCGGCTGAGCCATTCCGTGCCGGCCAGCGGCGTTCAGCAGTCCTTGCAGAAAACCGCGTCGGCGACGGTCACCGGCCGGCCGCATTGCGAACAGAATCGCGCTCGTTCGATTACCGCGTCAGCCATGGAAAGTGTACACGGCGTCGCCGAATCTGACCGCCGCGCCGTCGCTCAAGGGCGCTTCGCTGATCCGTTGGCCGCCGACGAAACATCCGTTCTGGCTATTCAGATCGATTACGCGAAAACCGCCGCCGTTCGCTTCGATCGCCGCGTGATGGCGCGACACCGAGGCGTCGTTGATCACGATGTCGTTTTCGAGCGCGCGGCCGATCGTAACGCGACTGGACGCGGCGATCGCGATCCGTTCGCCGGCGGCGCTCTCGAGGTACGCCGTCTTCGCCGCGGCGGCCGGCGCGTTCGGAAGCGGCGCGGCCGGAGTCCAGGCCGGCCGCCGCGGCGCGCTCGCGCCGTGCGCGCCGACGCGTTCATGGAAGCTCAGTTCGTAGCCGCCAATCTGAATCCGGTCGCGGTCGGCCAGCGCCGTGGTTTCGATCCGCGCGCCGTTGACGATCGTGCCCGCCTGAACCGCGAGGTTGCGAATCGCGTAGATTTCGCCCTGCCGTTCGAGGATCGCGTGGCGCGGCTGGACGCCCGGATCGCCGAACAGGCCAATCGCGTTTTCCTCCGCCCGGCCGATCGTCACGGTCGGCCCGTCGAGCCGGAACTGGCGTCCGCGCAGCCGCCCCGCCTCGACCACCAGCCACGCCGTCTTGGTCAACTCATGCGCGAGTCCGATAAACAGGCCGATCGCGAGGCCCACCGCGCTAAAGCCGGTAAACCGCGAGAGCATCCCGCTCGAAGTCAACATGCCGATCGGATCGAACACCATGCCGCCGACGAAGCCGCCGACCCAGCCGCCCGCCGCTCCCTTGAGCGCATTGCGCATCGACCCCGTGGCGAGGCCGACGCCGAGTCCCAGCATCATGCCCATCAGGGTCCAGCCGACCACCCGCGCCAGGATTAGGTAGAAAATCGAACCCTGGACTCCGCCGACCCAGCCGCCCGCCGCCAGAATCGCGCTGAAGGCGCGGTTGGAAAAATACGTCGCGGGCGCCGAGAGCAGAAAGCAGATGACGAAGCTGCGCAGCGCGCGCTGTTTCATCTGCTCCGTGATGGTGAACGTCTGGTCGTCCGAGGCGGCGATTAGCGCGCCGATCACGCCCGCCAAAATCGCCATTACGAACAGATTCCCATAAACCAGCCATGCCGATTCCACCTGGGTCAGCGAATGGCCGTGGTTGACGATTTCGACCGGAACCCATCCGAGCGCGCCGCCGAGCAGTCCGACCAGCGCCTTGAACATCAGTTCGCGTCGATTGATGGTGCGGTTCATCCGTAACAGATCCTCGCGCTTAACGCCTCGACCGTGAGCGCCAACTCCGGCCGAGCCGCGAATATGATAACCCCGTTGCTATGATAGCTCCCGCGACGGCCGCTTTGAACTTCCCCGGATCGACGCGGATTCGCGGGTCAAGCCCGCGAATGACGGATTAACCCGCGGCGGCCGACTGGCTTCAGGAACGGCGCAACGCGCTCCGCGTCACGCCGCGACCTTGCTCATAAACGTCTCGGCGCGCGCGGCAAAGACTTTGGCGTCGGCGTAGCGGCCGAGGTCGAGGATGAAATAGGTCGCGCCGGCGGCGCCTTCCGCCCGCAAGGCGTCGCGCGCCGCCGCCAAATCGTCAAGCCGCAGGCCGCGCCGCACGACGATTTCGAGCTCCTCGGGACGCCCGCGCGCGCGCAATTTCGCCTTGAGTTCGGTTATCGCGGCGCCAAGCTGGTCCGCCGCGAGCATCGGATGCCATCCGTCGCCGAATTCCGCCGCGCGTTCCAGCGCGGCCGCGCCGTTGCCGCCGATCCAGATTGGCGGACAAGCCGGGCGCGGCGCGAACACGAACGGCGGAAATTTCACCAACTCGCCGGTATAACCCGCGGCGTCATGCGCGAACAGATGACGGATCACGCGCAGCGTCTCGTTGCTGATTCGCCCGCGCATCCGCTTCTCGACGCCCAGCGCCGCGAACTCGCGCCGCATCCAGCCGACCCCGGCGCCCAGAATCATTCGCCCGCCCGAGAGTTCCTGAATCGTCGCGATCTGCTTGGCGGTCGGCACCGCCGGCCGATAGGGCAGCACCAGCACGGAGACGCCCAGGCGAATCCGCGCGGTCGCGCCGGCCAGCCAGGCGAGCGTCGCCAGCACGTCCAGATAACGGCCGCCGGAGCCTTCGGCGTCGTCGGGCGGGATACATAAATGGTCGGAGACGAAAATCGCGTCGAACCCCAACGTCTCGGCCACGGCCGCGCATTCGCGCATCGTCGCGCGGGTTGCTTGCGGCCCCATATTGCGAATCGCGATTCCGTATTTCATTGGATCGGCTCCCGCCGGTTGGCCCCGGCGCCGTGGCGCGGGCGCGGCGCCTGCGTTAAATCATGATCGCGCATCCGGATTAAACGTGGGACGGCCCTCCGCCAAAGAACGCAAACCCTACAATATCGACGCGCTCGTCGATATCGCCGTGCGGGTGTTTCTGCGCCGCGGCTACGACGGCGCCTCGCTCGACCAGGTCGCCGCCGCCGCCGGCATCGCCAAGGCCAGCATCTACTATCATGTCGCGGGCAAGGAGGCGCTGCTCAAGCTCGGCGTCGGCCGCGCGCTGGCGGCGCTGTTCGCCGTGCTCGACGAGCCCGAGGCGCGCGCGGGCGGCGCGCTCGCGCGCTTGCGCCACGTCGTTCGACGCACGGTCGAAATTACCGTCGCCCGCCGGCCCGAGGTCGCGCTGCTGCTGCGCGTGCGCGGCAACACCGAAACCGAACGCTGGGTGCTCGAACAGCGCCGCCGCTTCGATCGGCTGATCGCCGCGATCGTCGCCGAGGCGCAAGCCAGCGGCGATCTGCGCCGCGATATCGACGCGGCGCTCGCCACCCGCCTGCTCTTCGGGATGCTCAATTCGCTCACCGAATGGTATCGGCCCGAGGGCGGGATGGGCGCCGGGGAGATCGCCGACGCCGCCATCAAAATCGCCTTCGAGGGCCTCCACTAGGCAACCTCCGCGCCCGTCAATCGATGGCGCAACGCCGCCGCCGACCGCTCAGGCCCGCCGCCGCGCGCGCTCAATGCGTGCGCATCTTGAGCCGGTCGTCCTGCGCCCAGCCCTCCTTGAGCGGCACCATGAAGTAGGGCGCCAGCGACATCTTTTTGAATTTCCACTGGCCGCCTTGCCGCACGTATTCGTCGTCGTAGCGGGCCGCGACCAGAAACGCCTCGCCGTTGTAAATCGGCTTCGCTTCCAGATAGGCGAAGCCCGTGCCGGCGTCGCCGCGCAGATCGATCGTATGGTTATGGATGAACTGTTTCACCCAGGTGATGCGCGGCCGATCGGTGGGGGCGGGCGGCTTGCCCAGCGCGCCGAAGAACCGCGCGATCTCGGCGTGGCCGGCGGCTTTGCCCAGATGGGCGAAGTCGAGTTCGCCGTCGGCGGTGAACAGGGCGGGAATTTCCGCGAATTTACCTTCGTTGATGTACTCGTGATACTTAAAGCGCAGATCGCGGATCGCCTCGCGGTCGGTCAATTCCCGCACCCGGGCTTCCAGCTCCATGACGCGCGCTTCCAGGTCGGCGGCCATGTTTTCTTGTCCTCCGTCGCTTGCGATTAGCCCTGAATATCACGCCCGCGCCCGATTCCCAAAATGCGCCCGCCATCCCGTTGAATCCTGCCCGCGCGTGAGCGGATTGACGTTCGGCGTTCCGGCGATGCAGGCTTGGTCGCAATCCTTCCGCCGCGCGAGGTCGCGATGAACACGCCTAATCTCTCTGACGCTGAACGAAAGCTAATCGCGGCGGCGTGCGCCGGCCTGCCCGCCGATTTCAGTTCGGCCAATGC
>DAHZDR010000012.1 GCA_027403435.1 Deltaproteobacteria bacterium | reverse complement strand
TCTACGCGCCGCATGCGCGGGAAGTGGCGATCGGACTCGACTACTGGATAGCGCCGTCGATCGTTTGGCAGAACGAACTCGATCTCGAACTGCCGCGCGCCGGCGGCTTTTACAGCGACACCGGTCAGCCGGTGGGCGCTTATCCGAACGATCGCGCCTTCCTGTCGCAATTCGCGGTTGGTTTCTGAGCATGGAGGCGCGTGGGATGAAACGGCTGATAAAATTTGGACTTGGGGCTGCGGTCGCGGCGATCGCGCTGGCGTCGATCGCCGCCAGCGGCGCGCGCGCCGCCGGAACTTCGGCCGCGGCGCGGGAGAAGCGCCAAATGTTTCTCCGCGGCGCCGAGTTATGGCCGATTTACTGCAACACCTGCCATAACGCGCGTCCGGGCGGGGAATTCTCGCCGGCCGAATGGAACATGATCCTGATGCATATGCGGACGCAGGCGAATCTGACGCCGCGGGACGCGCACGCGATACTGGAATATTTGAAGGATTCCCGATAGGCGGGCGCGGACGCGCGATTGCAACCCGTTATCCGCTCCGGCGTATTTTCAATAGAGGCGGGATCCCGAACCCGGAGCATTGGCGCGAGGAGTCATATAGTGAGAAAACTGGCGGTGGTGAGTATGGCCGGCGCGCTGGCGTTGGGCCTGAGCGTAATCGGTCCCGCGCGGGCGCATGCGCAGAGCGCCGCGCTGGACTTCAAGATTTATTGTTCGCGATGCCACGGCGAAAACGGCAAGGGCGACGGTCCCGACGCGGGCACGCTCAAGACGAAGCCGCGCAATTTCACGGATTGCGCGGTCATGTCGAAAATTTCGGACGCCACGATGTTCAAGGCGATCAAGGACGGCGGCGCCGCGGTGAATCTGCCGAACGATATGCCGGCGTGGTCCGCCGGACTCGACGACGACCAAATCCACGGGCTGATGGCCTATATCCGCAAATTTTGCAAAAAGTAGCCGGCCGGGAGAAAGTTATGGCGATGGCGGACGATACGCAAAAATACTCAGTGACGGCCGGCGCGCGACGCAAGCGCCCGGCCTGGCGACGGTTGGCGGCGCGCCGTGACGCGGCGCGCGCGGCCGCGGCGATCATGCTGGCGGCGCTGCTCGCGGCTCCGTGCGGGGCGGCCCGCGCCGGAAATCGCGATTTCACCATGACCGCCGCGCGCAAGCGCGTTTCGATCGGCGCGGGCATGACTTACGACGCATGGACCTACGACGGCGCCGTGCCCGGCCCGGTCCTGCGCGTCAAGCAGGACGACGACGTCACTATCCATCTGGAGAACCACACCAGCGAAGCGCACGGAATCGAGGTGATGGCCGCGCAAATCGCGCCCAAACATTTCAGCGGCGACTCGGCGACCACCGTCGATTACTCGTTCAAAGCCGCCGTGCCCGGCGTTTTCGACTATCATTGCAGCGCCATTCCGGTGCTCGATCATGTCGCCAGCGGGATGTACGGAATGATGATCGTCGAGCCGGCCAAGGGCTGGCCCGACGGTCCCGCCCAGGAGCTGACGCTGATTCAGGGCGAGTTTTACGGCAAACCCAACAACCAGGGACTGGTGATCGCGGATCATACGCGGATGCTCGCGGCGGAGCCCGATTTTATCGTCTTCAACGGCGCCGTCAGCCGCTTCGGCGCGTCCAACCCGATCGAAATCAAGACCGGCAAGCTCGCCCGACTCTTTTTCGTCAACGCCGGACCGAATC
>DAHZDR010000487.1 GCA_027403435.1 Deltaproteobacteria bacterium | reverse complement strand
AAACCGCGCGCTTAAGCGATGGCGGCGAGCAATCCCGCGGCGCCCGCACTGCGAACGCCGACACGCCCCGCGCAAGACGCAATCCCAGTCAGCTTCTCCAGGATGGCGTACGCCAATGACACGTTAATTGAGCTATCGTGGCGGCACGCGATAACTGCGGGGCGCGGCCGCGCGGATTGCGCCACAGCTCACCGCGCCGGCGCGAGATTCGCGCGCCGGCCGTCGCAGATGGACAGACGACCGCTTCGGAGAAATCGGCGCGGTCGCCTGATTCCGAAGTTATCAGCCAGCCCGCTTGCGCCGCGTCTTGATTTCGACCGAAGATTGCTCCTCCTCGGAGCGCCAGCGGTCGATCATGTCAACGCTAAAGCGCCATTCGCTGCCCACCCGAAACCCCGGCAATTGCCGGGCGCGCAGCAGCCGATAGACGGTCGTTGGATGTACTCGCAGATACTCGGAAAGTTCCCGAACGGTCAGAACCTTGGGCGGTAAACCCTGCGATCCATGTTTTTTAGAATTCGTTTCTTCCACGATTTGCACCTATTGTACGATTTGCTTCAATAAATCGACACTGGGCGTCAATTTGACGTTTAAATTACAGAACTTGCGAACAAAATCCATCTTATCCATCCCCGTTTATCCACAAGCTTCGATAAGCGGCCTTACGCGCGTCAGTTTTCCCAAGCACTCCCTGGGAAGCAGCTCACAGGATTATCACAACAAAGTCAAGAACATTACAACTTATTGGACACTATTGCACCGATATAGCCGCAACATAAGGCCAATTCAAGCAATCAGGTTCGACGTCAGATCATCGGTTGTTAACCTAATCTATCAACTTGGACGAAGTTGACTCATAAAAGTTTCAAATCGATTAAAGCGCGCCTTGCCCGGCGATCGTACCCCTCCCTGCGCCCCAGTTGCGACAGATTACGCCGCCAGCCGAAGACTTAACGCCGATAGGCGACGCGCGGGAATTTCCGCACAAGTAAGTCGTCGTTTTGAACGGAGTTCGCGCAGTGAAGAATCTCGGGATTCTTCGCTACGCGCAGAATGACAGGGGGGATGCTCAGAATGACAGGATGGGCCTTGTGCGGAGCTTCCCGAGCGCCAGCCGCCGGAGCGGTTGCGGGCGGCGCCACGCAATCGCGTCACTTGAGAATTGGACGTTTTGGATCGGTAAATGCCTGATAGCGCCGCATCCACCACTCGTGGCAAGGCGAACCGCCGCTCGGTATGGATTCGCGGGTCAAGCCCGCGAATGACTGAGCCGCATCCACCACCCGTGCGCAAGGCGCGCCGCCGCAGGCGCCGCCCTGCGAGCGCGCCCTGATAAGGCCGCCGGCGTTCCCGCCGCGGCCGTCCGCCGGGTTGGTCAGGAAGCGGCGGCGGCGGGCGCGATCGGCACGGCCAGCTCGCGTTCGAGCGCTTCGCTATCGGCCGCCGAGAGGCTGAAATATTTCGCCAGCGGATTATGGAAGATGATCGCGCTGACCGAACTTTCCGGATCCATCATGTAGCCGTCGGTCAGACGCACGCCGAGATCGTTTTGCTCGATTTCGAGCAGACGAAAAAGCTGTTCCTGATCCTCCAGCCGCGGACAGGCCGGATAGCCGAACGAAAAACGCTTGCCGTGGTAATGCGCCTGGAACAAATCCTTGAGCGTGAGGTTCTCCGGATCGCCGATTCCCCACATCCGCCGGATTTTCGCATGCAGCAGTTCGGCGAAGGCTTCCGCTCCTTCGAGCGCCAGCACTTGCAGGATATGCGAACGCAGATAGTCGCCGCGATCCTTCCATTCCTCGGCCAGTGCGCGCACGCCGTCGCCGATCGTCGTCACCATCATCGCGAGATAGTCCGGACGGCCCGACGCCGCCGGCGTGAC
This sequence comes from Deltaproteobacteria bacterium, assembly GCA_027403435.1. Taxonomy (GTDB): domain Bacteria; phylum Desulfobacterota; class Binatia; order Binatales; family Binataceae; genus JADMIL01. Next base: position 6,092 of record DAHZDR010000487.1, on the reverse strand, counting down.
GTAATCGGCAAGACAGAGTCCCGGCGGATTCGATTGGCGGCCGAAGGTGAAACTTTCGAGCGGACGGCGGCCGTCCGGCGCATAAATCGTAAGGACGCGGTCGCCGTCCGAATGGGCGGGGAAAAAGCGATAGGCGGCCCGCGCCGTGATGTCCGGCCGCGCCAGCATCTCGTCCTCGACCGCGTCCACCACCGCCTTGAGTTCCAGCGCCTTGGGCTCGCCGGCGGCGAGCGCCTGCTCGAAATTGCGGAATCCGAGATGGCGCGTGTAGAGCATCACCGGATTCACATGGCGCAGGATTTCTTCAAGGTCGTGGGCGCGGATCAGATGCAATTTCAGGTCGGGCGGCTCCGGAATCGGCCCCTCGTACACGACCGCCGGACCACGCCGCGCGGGCGTATGCGGGCTGGCGTCAGCCTTGGCCGCCGCGCCGCGCATCCGTTCGCTCTCGTCTTCCAATGACGCGGCCAGCGCCGCGCGCCGTTCGGGATTCATCAATTGATTGGCGAGGTCCAAGCCCGCCATCGCGTCATTGGCGTAGGCGACGATCCCGTCATATTCGGCCGCGATCTTGAGCCGCGTGAAGCGCGCGGAGAGCGCGGCGCCGCCCACCAGTATCGGGCAGCTCACGCCCGCGCTCTTGAGGTCCTGCGCCGTCACCACCATCATCTGCGCCGACTTGACCAGCAGGCCGGAGAGGCCGATCAGGTCCGGACGATGTTGCTCACAGGCGCGCAGCAACTCTTCGGGCGGCACCTTGATGCCAAGGTTGACGACCCGGTAGCCGTTGTTGCTCAGGATAATATCGACCAGGTTCTTGCCGATATCGTGCACGTCGCCCTTCACGGTCGCGAGGATCATCGTGCCCTTGTTGAGGCTGTCGGCGCGGTCCATGAAGGGTTCCAGATGGGCGACGGCGGCCTTCATCGCCTCGGCCGATTGCAGCACCTCGGCGACGATCATCTGATTGGCGTTGAACAGGCGGCCGACTTCGTCCATTCCGGCCATCAGCGGGCCGTTGATCACTTCCAGCGGCGAGCGGGTTTTGAGCGCCTCGTTGAGGTCTTCGATCAGGCCGTCTTTGGAGCCTTCGAGAATATAGAGGCCAAGCCGTTCGTCGAGCGGCATCGATTGGCGCTCGGCATGGGTGGGCTTGGTCTTTTTTTCGCGAAAATAGGCGGCGAACGCGGCGATCGGATCGTCGCCGCGGTTCCACAGCAAATCTTCCGCCAGCCGCCGCTCCGTTTCGGGAATCGACGGATAACGCTCGAGCTTTTCGGAATTGACGATGGCGAGATCGAGCCCGGCCTGAACGCAATGATAGAGCATCACCGAGTTCAGCACTTCGCGCCCGCTCTCGGGCAGGCCGAAGGAGACGTTCGAGATGCCCAGGACGGTCTTCGCCCGCGGCATCGCGGCCTTGATCAGCCGGATGCCCTCGATCGTCTCGACCGCCGAGCCGACATAGTTGCGATCGCCGGCGCCGACCGGAAAGACCAGCGGATCGAAGATTATATCTTCAGGTTCGACGCCGTATTTTTCGCTCAGCAAGCGATAGGAACGTTCGGCGACTTCGAGCTTGCGCGTGCGCGTGATCGCCTGCGCCTGCTGTTTGTCGTCGTCGATACAGCCGACCACCAGCGCGGCCCCGTAACGGCGGGCGAGCGGCACGACCCGGCGGAAGCGTTCCTCGCCGTCCTCGAGATTGATCGAATTGATAATCGACTTGCCGGGCGTGTGCTTGAGCGACTCCTCGAGCACGCGCGCGTCAGTCGAATCGATCATCAGGGGCGCCTTGACCTTCTTGACCAGCGTGCCGAGCAGGGCCGCCATGTCCGCGAGCTCGTCGCGGTCGGGGTCCTGCACGCAGACGTCGAGCACCTGGGCGCCGCGGCGCACCTGCAAGCGGCCGAGTTCGGCGGCTTCCTCGATTTTCCCCGCGCCGATCAGCCGCTTGAACTTGCGGCTGCCGAGCACGTTGGTGCGCTCGCCGACGATTATCGGCCGGGCGTCATCGTCGATTGTCAGCGCTTCGATGCCGGTGACGATCGAATGACGCGGCGCGGAAATTTCCCGCGGCGCGCCGGCGGCGGCGACACGCGCCAGCGCGGCGATATGGGCGGGCGTCGTCCCGCAGCATCCGCCGACCAGATTCACCCATCGATTGCCGATAAAGCGTTCGAGTTTGCGCGCCAGCAACTCGGGCGTTTCGTTGTAATGGCCCTCCTCGTCGGGCAGTCCGGCGTTGGGCACGCAGGCGACCGGCAGGCGCGAAATCGCGGCGAGGGTGCGCAGATGGTCGGTCATGAAATCCGGGCCGGTCGCGCAATTGAGTCCAATCCAGAGCAAATCGCGATGGGCGAACGTGGCGTAAAACGCTTCGATATCCTGCCCGGCCAAAAGCGTTCCCATGGTTTCGATCGTGCCGGAAATCGCCACGCCGGCGGCGCTGCCGGTGGCTTCGAGCGCGCGGTCGATACCGATCAGTCCAGCCTTGCAATTGATCGAATCCTGGACCGTTTCGAGCAGCAGCAAATCGACGCCGCCTTCGATCAACCCCTCGGCCTGCTCTTGATAGGCCGCCGCCAGATCGTCAAACGTCACGCCGCCAGTCACCGAGATGCTGCGCGTGGTCGGACCCATCGAACCGGCAACGAAGCGGGGCTTGGCGGGAGTCGCGGCGGCGTCGGCCTCTTCGCGGGCGATCCGGGCGGCCAGGCGGTTGAGTTCGCGCGCGCGATCCGCCAGGCCATATTCGGCCAGAACAATCGAAGTCGAGCCAAAGCTGTTAGTTTCGATTACGTCGGCGCCGGCTTCGAGAAACCCGCGATGGAGCTCGCGAATCCGGTCGGGAACGGTGCTGACCAGGTTTTCGTTGCAGCCGTCCAGATGCGGACCGCCGAAATAGCCCGCATGCAGGTTCAGGCCCTGGATTGAAGTACCCGTCGCGCCGTCGAGCAGAACTATCCGGCGGGCGATCAGGTCGCGCAGCACAGCGATACGTTGGGCGGTCGTTTCCATCTATCTATAGTGCTGAGGGGGGCGCCCTTGCGGGCGCGTCAACCAATTACACTATCCGAGCGGCCAACCTGTCGCAATTTGCGGGCGTCTCGGGACAGTCCGGAGCGCCGCGGGCTTTGTAATCGCGCGGCGCATCGTATAACGAATCTAAACGCGGGCGCCTCGCGCGGCCGACGACGACGGAGACGACGATGGTACTAGCGTGGCTGGCCTTCTATGACGCGTTGCTGGGGGTCGCCTTGGCGGCGGCTGGAATCGTCGCCGCCCACTTTGGCCTGACTCCGCCCTTCGAAGGCTTTAAAATCTTTCTGGTCGGTTTTTTCTTCGCGGCCCTCGCGATTGCGCTCGGACTGCTCGGGATGGCGCTGACGCGCGGTCCGGAGCGGCGCTCGGGGCAAATTCGCGCGCGCGCCGGCGTGCTTCTGGGGCTGATCGTCGCGGCGCCGGTCCTGGCGATCATGCTGCGCCATCCGGCGATACCGATCAACGACATCGCCACCGACACGCAGAATCCGCCGCAATTCGTCGCCGCGCGCAAATTGCCGGCGAATGTTGGGCGCAACTTGGCGTACAACTCGAAGTTCGCGCCGATTCAGCAACGGCGCTATCCGGCGATAGCCCCGCTGGTGCTCGACGGATCACCGGATAACGTCTATCAGCATGTGGAAATTCTCGCTGGCGAAATCCCGGGCTGGTGGATTACGCGCAATGACCCAAAAGCCCGGGAACTCGAAGGCGTCGCCACCTCGACGGTGTTCAGATTCAAGGACGATTTCATTATTCAGGTGCGTCCAGATGGCGCCGGCAAGAGCCTCGTCGAGATGCGTTCCAAGTCGCGCGATGGCGTCAGCGATCTTGGCACGAATTACCACCGGATAATGAGCTTCTTCCGTATTCTTAAGAACGGGCCGCGCGTGCCGCCTCCGGGCGGCGCGCAGGTGCAGCCATAGCCATCGCGCGGCACGACGTGGCGCACCGCAGGCTGTTCGCGAGTTGGCGGCGGCGGCCGGAAAAGGCGCCGTCGGTCGGCCTTCTATGGGTGTTGTTTGCGGCGATCATGCTGGGCCTGGCGGTGCTCCGGCTGCCCCACGAAATGTCGTTCGGGGCTTTCATCTTCGGCGATCACGGCGGCTGGCTGACGGTGCAGGCGCTGGCCGCGCGGGGCGTTCGACCCGGCGTCGATTTCAGCTATTTTTACGGCCTGCTGCCGATTTTCGTGGGCCGGCTCTGGTTCGGCGCGTTCGGCCTTACGCCGATCGCGTTCGAGGTCGCCTCGATGCTATGCGGACTGATGGTCGCGCTGGCGATCGCGCGCTTTGCCAGCGCCTTGCGGCTGAATGCGTTTGGCATGGCAATCCTTGTCGTTGCGGCGCCCATCGCGATTCCCAGTGCATATTATTCGCTCGCGCATGGCATCGCGGCCGCGTTACTGAGCAACGCGTTGGCCGGATTTGCGCAGAGGCGCCGCGCCCAGGCGCTGGCGTTGGCGACCGCTGCCTGTTTCGCCAAGCCCGAGATGGGCTACTTCTTCGGCCTGTTTATTCTGATTGCGATCGTCGCCGCCGCATCGCGGCGCGACGCGGACGGCCGGCGCGGGTGCGACTGGCGCGCGGTGCTGCGCGACTGCGCTCCCGCCGCCGTGACCGGGGCGCTGTTGGCCCCGCTCATGGCGTTCATGTACGGCGTTCCGTCTTTGCTCGCAACGCTTTTGCCGACCGGCGGAATCAGCAACTATCAGGCGCTGGGCTTCGGCCTGTTCAACCACGGCGGCCGCGAATTTTACTATTTTCCCGGCGCCCCACTGATCGCCTACTTCGCCCTGGTCGTGCCGTTCTGGTTCCTAGGCGGAATCTGGCTCACAGTCGCCGGCGTTTTCGCGGCGGCGCGCTTGATCGGTCGCGATCCTGCCGATGCCGGCGATCCGCGCCTTGATGCGATGGTGGCGTTCTGCGCCGGCGCGCATCTGCTTGCCGCGCTGGTGATGTTCGGCGGCCCAGCCTCGTGGATGAATTATTCGTTCGTGCTGGTGATGGGCGTGGCGGCGAGCGCCGCGATCGGCGATTTCAGCTTCGCGCCGGTGGCGATCCTTGTGCTGATCGCCGTGCTCTCCGATTTCGGCACAACGGTCGCCGCCGTGGGCGACTGGCGCGGGACGGCGCCGGCCGCCGCAACCGCCGGCTTGTGGGCCAGTCCGGCCCAGCGCGCCGATTGGCGGACGATCGAACGGCTGACGCGCGGCCATCGCACCATCGTCATCAGCATCACCGGCGCGGCGCCGATTCTGTTTCCCGGATTCATGCCGGCGTCCGCGTCGTTTCTGTTGCCCGGCAAACGCATCGGCGACGAATTCGCGCATACCCGCGACGGAATCGAGCATGCGCAATTCGTGGTCACGCCAGTTATCGGCAATCCCGGCGACGCCCGCCATCGGCTGCCGTGGCTGCGCCGCGAGCTCGCCAGTTTTCCCGTGGTCTGGCGGTCCGCCGATCTGGAAGTGCGGCGCAATCCGCGGCCGTTGCGATCCGCCGGCTAGGGCCGCAGCGCGCGGATCGCCCGCTTGACCGCGCTGGCGCGATCTTCGCCGACCGGATTGACGAACACGATCGCCCAGCCGACGCCCGGCGCGGTCAGTTCGCCGAGCCGCTCGCGCACGCGCGCTTCGGGACCGACCAGCAGCGTCGCATCGATCATCCGATCGGTGACGGCGGCGATCGCCGCTTTGCCGTCGGTTCCGGCGGCGCGAATCCCCGCGATTTCGCGCTCGAAACCGGCATGCGCGAACATGTTGCCGTAAAACCGCAACGCGCCGTAACGCGACAGCAGCGTGCGCGCGGGCTTGCGCGCCAGTTCAAGGTCGTTGGAGATAAACGCGGTGGCGAACAGCGTCGGCTCGATTTCCCCGGGATCGCGGCCGGCCTTATGCGCCCCCTCGGCGATTTCGCCCAGCGCTTCCTTGACCCGCGCGGGCGGGAAAAAATTGAAAATCACGCCGTCGGCGATCTCGCCCGCCATCCGCACCATCGGCCGCGACACGCCGGCCATGTACAGCGGCGTTTTGCCGGCGACGCGGG
>DAHZDR010000484.1 GCA_027403435.1 Deltaproteobacteria bacterium | reverse complement strand
CGGCCGGCGTCTATGTGCCGGTCAAGGACCCGCTCGGCTCGACCTTGGCGCTGGTCAACTCGGCCAACGCCATCGCGACGCAATACACTTACGATCGATCAACTGGAGCGGGAGCAGAGAGACCAGGCGACTTCGGCGATGCCCGGCACGCGCTCGTTATAGGTCGCGAACATCGGGTCGTCGGCCTGACCGCTCAGATAACGGGCGTAGCTGCCCTCGGCAATGATGGCGAGCTTGAACAGCGAAAAGATTTCGTAAAAGGCGAAGTCGCGCATCTGGCGGCCGGAGCGCCGCTCGTACAGCTCGATCATTTCGCGCCGGCTGAGATAGCCGTCGCCCGCCTCCATGCTCGAAACGAAGGCGCGGCGGCGTTCGTCGTCGCCGGCGTCGCCCCAATAGGTGACCATCCAGCCGAGGTCGGCGAGCGGATCGCCGATGGTGGACATTTCCCAGTCGAAGAGCGCGACCGGACGCGGTTCGGCCCCGTCAGGGTCCCACATCACGTTGTCGAGCTTGAAATCGCCGTGAACGATAGTTGACGGCTGGGTTTGCGGCAGATGGGAGCGCAGCCAGTCGCGGATTTGCCACATTACAGGCAGGGGCCGGGTTTGCGGCACGGTGCGTTCGAGTTGATCGGACCAGCGGCGCACCTGACGTTCGATATAGCCGTCGGGACGGCCGAAGCCTTCGAGGCCGACGGCGCGCCAATCCACGTTCCGCAGCGTCACCAGCAAATCGACCATCCAGCGGCTGATCGCCGCGCGCTGGGCGGGCGTTTCGGCAAAGCTTTTTTCACAGCTAGGAATCAGCCCGGAGCGGATTACGCGGCCGCGCATGTATTCCATCAGGATGAACGGGGCGCCGATATAGGAATTGTCGTCGCACGCGGCGTACATCCGGGGCACGGGCACGGGAGTGTTCTGGAGGGCGCTGAGGACGCGGAATTCGCGGATCACGTCATGGGCGGTGGGCAAGAGCGGGCCGCGCGGGGGACGGCGCAACGCCCAGGACTTGCCCTCGAAGTGGACCAGATGCACTTCGTTGGAATGGCCGAAGGAGATATTTTCGATTTTCAGATCGGCGGCGTCGCCAAGTTTGCGATCGCGCAGAAAGCGCCGCAGTCCCTCCGCGTCGATCGTCGCCGAGGGTCCCGTCTTGTCGTAGGCTGTATCAACCATCGCGATGCACCTTTGCGGGGGGCGCGGCCAAAATCCACCGCGCCGCGAACCTAAAGCGTATATCGTTAATGGCGGCGGCGCGGCAAGGATTGTCCGGGCGCGGCGGCCGCCGGCGGCTTAAGCTCCAGCCTCGGGAAAGAGCCGGCGGCGTCCGTCGCGCGCCAGAAACCACGGATAAATTTCTCCAATCAGATAGACCGAGCCGGTCATCAAAATTATTTCATCAGGACCGCTCTCCGCCATGATCGCGCCAAGCGCGTCGAGCGGATTGCGGATCGTTCGCGCGGGGGCGTAAGCGGCGAACTCCGTCGCGAGCAGATCGGGATCCACCGGACGCTTGGGCGCGGCGCTGGTCAGCGTGACGTCGCGCACGCGCGGCCCGAGCATCGCCGCCATGCGGCGCCAGCGTTTGTCTTCGAGGCAGCCAAAGAGCAGGCGCGGCCGGACAGCGGGTCCCAGTTCGACTTCCAGGGTTTCCAGCAGCGCCTCGACCGCGAGTTCGTTATGGGCGCAATCCAGAATCACGGTCGGCGCGCGCGCGACGGTATCGAAGCGGCCGGGCCATACCGTCTCCATGAGGCCGCGGCGAATCGCCGGCTCCTCGATGCGCCAGCCTTCCGCGCGCAGCGCATCGACGGCGGCCAGCGCGATCGCGGCGTTCTCGTGCTGGAACGGCCCCGCCAGCGCCAGCTCCACGCCGGCCAGATTAAGCCCCAGGCCGGCGTAATCGATCCGATGCGCGGGCGCGTGCGAGCGATAGCTGAACTCGCGCTCGATCAGGAACGCCGCGCTATGGCGGCGCGCCGCGATCGAGGTAAGCGTCAAGCGCGCCTCGGGATCGCGCGCGCCGATCACCACCGGCACGCCG
>DAHZDR010000483.1 GCA_027403435.1 Deltaproteobacteria bacterium | reverse complement strand
GTCAGAAAGGCGCCGCGATATAATCCGCGCGCGATCGTTTCGACGATCGCGCCGAGCGGTTCGGCGACCGCGACGCCGCGCATCCGGGCCTCCGCGGTCACCGTCAGTTCACGCACCGGACGCGCGATTGGGCCGAAATACACGTCTTCGAGCAGATGGCGGATCAGCCCGCCGCGCCGGCCATAACGCACGAACAATTCCGGCGCGCCTTGCGGACGGATCGCGAAGCCGCTCGCGCGATTGCCCTTGCCGGGCGCGTTCGGGGCGCGCAATGTCCCCAGCGCGGCGAAGATCGCCGGCGCATGCGCCGCCAGATCGCGCCGAATATAGAGCAGCCGGCGGCCCAGGCCGAAACGCGGAAAATCGGGACCGGGATCGGAAAACGATCCGCGGCGCCAGCGGAAGGCGGCGTCCGGTCGCATGGCAAGGCGCCGCGTGGGCGCGCGCGGAGCGCGCGTCAGCCCAGGCTTTCGGCCTCCTCGATCAGCATAATCGGGATGTCTTCGCGAATCGGGTAACGCAGCCGGCAAGCGGCGCATACCAGACCGTCGCCGGCGTCGTTGAGATGGATCGCGCCCTTGCATTTTGGGCACGCGAGAATTTCCAGCAAGTCTTGACTAATCGCCATCGGGCGAACCTCCGTTGCGGCGTTCGGACGCGGCCGAAGCCGGCGGACGCCGGGCGTCGAGCCGCGCTTCCACCAGCGCCAGCAACCGCTCCTCGTCGGCGCGGTCGAGCGCGACTTCAAGGTCAAGAGCGTACAGCGGCGGACCATCCGCGGCAAAGCTTTCGAGCTTCACCAAATCCTTGGCCGTCGTGACGACCATCGCGGCGTTCCGGGCGGCCGCGAGAATTTTGCTCCAATCGGCGCGCGCGTAGTCGTGATGGTCGGGGAAGGCGAAGGTCGCCGTGACGATCGCGCCCAGCGCCGCCAACGCCGCATGGAACGATTCGGGATCGGCAAGGCCGCTGACGGCGACGACCCGGCGTCCAGCCAAGGCGAGCGGTTCCTCGCGCCATCCGGCGGCGGCCGCGCGCAGCAGTCCGCAAGGGCGCAGGCGCGCGCGGAATACCGGAATTTCCGGCGGCAAGCGCAAGGCGGCGGGCGGCGGCGCTTCGCCGCCGCGATTGACCAGCACGATCGCGCTGGCGCGGCGCAGCGCGCCAATCCGTTCGCGCAGCGGACCCGCCGGCAACAGCCAGCCGTTGCCGAAGCCGCGCGCGGCGTCGATCAGGACCAGGTCGAGGTCGCGGGCGAGCGCGAGATGCTGAAAGCCGTCGTCGAGAATAATCGCGTCGGGCGCGGCGGCGGCGAGCAGCAGGCGGACCCCGTCGATTCTGCGGCGCGCGATCGCGATCGGACCGGCAAAGCGGCGCGCCAGCATCGCCGGCTCGTCGCCCGCTTCGCGCGCCGTGGCGAAAATCCGCGCGCCGTCCGAGACCATCGCGGCGCGGCCGCGGCGCGACGCGCCGCCGCCGAAGCCGCGGCTCAAGATCGCGACCCGCCGGCCGCGCGCGGCAAGCCGACTCGCCAGGTAAAGCGTAAACGGGGTCTTGCCGTTGCCGCCGACGGTGAGATTGCCGACGCTGATAATCGGCACCGCCGGGCGCGCCGCGCGGTCACGCCAGAAGCGTTCGCGCAACCCAAGCGCGCCGGCGTAGGCGCAGGACGCCGCGGCGGCCAACAGCCACGGCGCGCGCAACGCCGGCGGCGCCGGAGCTTGCCACATCCGCTCCAATATCGGGCGCCGCCGCGCGCCGGAAGCCACGCTCAAACGCTCCTGAACAGGCGCTCCAGATGGTCGAGCGTGGCGGCCGATCCGCCGGCCAGCCGCTCGAACGCGCCACGCGCGCGCGCGCCCGCCGCGCGCCGGGCGTCGGCGTCGGCCAGCCACTCGGCGCATACACTCTCCAATTCGGCGGCGTCGCGGACCACGCGCGCGCCGCCGGCGTCGAGCAGCGCGTCGCCCATCTGGCGTTGATTTTCGTAATGCGGACCGAAGATTACAGGCACGGCGGCCGCCGCGGGTTCGGCGAGGTTCTGGCCGCCGCGCGGCGGCGCGATACTGCCGCCGACAAACGCGATGGCCGCGTGCGCATACAGCGTCCGCAGCTCGCCCATCGTGTCGAGCAGCAACACCGGCGTCGCGCGCGGCCCTGCGGGCGCCGCCGCGCCGATCGCGGCGGACGGCGGCGCGCTCGCCCGCGCATAAGCCAGGCCAGCCGCCTGAATTTCCGTACCGACCGCGGCGGCGCGGTCGAGATGGCGTGGGGCGAGCGCCAGCGCGAGTTCGGGAAAGCGTTCGCGCAAATTGCGATAGGCGTTCAGCGCCATCCGCTCCTCGCCCGGAGCGGTCGAACCGGCGACCAGCAGCGGACGGCCGGCGGCGAAGTCCCGCAACTCGGGACGCAACGGCGGCGGCTCTCCGCGCTCGAACTTGGTGTTGCCGGTAACGATAACGATCGGCGCCGGCGCGCCGAGCGCGATGAACCGCCGCGCATCGTCGCCGGTCTGGACCAGCGCCAGGTCGAGCCGTCCGAGCGCGCCGGCGATCAGCGGTTGAATCAGCCGATAGCGGCGCAGGGAGCGCTCGGAAAGGCGGCCGTTGACGATCGCCACGCGGGCGCCGGCGCGAGCCGCCGCGCATAGCAGATTCGGCCAGAGTTCGGTTTCGGCGATCAACGCCAGCGCCGGACGGACGCGGGCGAGAAACGCGCGCATCGAGGCGGGACAATCGAGCGGCGCCAGCCGCCATGCGGCCGCGTCGGGAATCCGGCGGCGGGCGGCGTCACGGCCGGCCGCGGTCATCGTGGTGACGATCAGGGCGGCGTCGGGAAGACGCTGGAGCAGACCGCGCGCGATCGGCCGAACGGCCTCGATTTCGCCAACCGAAGCGGCATGGATCCAGACGCGGCGCGCCGCCGGCGGCGTGGCGATCGGCGCGTAGCCAAGCCGCTCGCGCCGGTCGGCGGCGTTGAAGCCGCCCGCGGCGAGCAACGCAAAAGGCAGCGCCGGATACCATAGCGCGCGATAGAGCGCGCCGAGCAGGCCCGCCGAAGCGGTTCCGGGCGGGCGGGGGGCGGATGGTTCCGCGCCGCTCAATGCTCCAATCCGCCGTTGCCGCTCAACTCCGGCCCATCGAGAAATTGTATACCGTGCAGGCGGCTGTATTCACGGCCGAGCGCGATCAACTGGTCGTGCGTGCCGGTCTCGACGATTTGGCCGCGCGCCAGTACGACGATCTGATCGGCGCGCCGCACGGTCGAGAAGCGATGGGCGATCACGAGGGTGGTGCGATTTTGGATGAGATGCTCGAGCGCTCCCTGAACCTGCCGTTCGGAGTCGGAATCGAGCGACGACGTAGCCTCGTCGAGAATCAGGATGGGCGCGTTCTTGAGCAGCGCGCGGGCGATCGCCAGGCGTTGGCGTTCGCCGCCCGAAAGCCGCACGCCCAACTCGCCGATCACCGTGTCGTAGCCCTGCGGCAGGCGCGTGATGAAGTCGTGGGCGTTGGCGGCGCGCGCGGCGGAGATTACGTCGTCAAGCGATTTATCCATCGCGCCGTATGCGATATTGACGCGGACCGTGTCGTTGAACAGAAAGGTATGCTGGGTGACCAGTCCGATTTGGCCGCGCAGCGAGGCCAGCGAACATTGGCGCACATCAACGCCGTCGATCGTGACGCGGCCGCGCTGGACGTCGTAAAAGCGCGGGATCAGGTCGGCGATCGTCGATTTGCCCGCGCCGCTCATCCCGACCAGCGCGACCACCTTGCCCTTGCCGATTTCCAGACTGACGTCCCGCTGCACCCACTCGTCGCCATAACGGAAGCTCACGTTTTCCAGGGCGACAGTATGAACGCCCGGCGCGAGCGCGATCGCGTCCGGCGCCTCCGGAACGTCCGACGGCGCGTCCATCATCTCGAAAACGCGCTCGGCGGCGGCCAGCCCGGCTTGGATATTGTTGTTGGTGCGGGTCAGGCTCTTGAACGGCCGATAGAGCAGCAGCATCGCGCCGATAAACGAAAGGAACACTCCGGGAGTGCGCGAACCGTTGAGCACCGCATGGGCTCCCCACCAGATCACGCCGACGATCGCGAACGCGCCCATCACCTCCATGGTCGGTCCGGTAATCGACTTGATGCGGGCGAGGCGCATGTGGATGCGGAACAGGCGGCGCAGCTCCTTCTTGAAGCGGCCTCGCTCGTAATCCTCCATCCCGAAGGCTTTGACCACGCGATTGCCCTGGTAGGTCTCCTGAAGCAAAACGGTCAGGCCGCTCAACTGGCGCTGCGCGTCCTTGGTCATGCGCCGCATCCCCTGCGAGAAGCGGGCGATCGGCAGCACGGCGGCGGGAAACACGGCGATCGCGACCAGCGTGAAGCGCCAATCGACATAGAACGCGCCCACCATCACGGCCAGCAGCCGGGCGCTGTCGCCGAACACGGAAAAGGCGCTGGCGACACCGTGGGTCGCGACGATCTGAACGTCGTTGATCACCCGCGAGAGCATCACGCCGGTGGGCGTGCGGTTGAAAAACGAAAGCGATTGGTTCTGCAGCGCTTCGTTGAGGTCGTCGCGCAAATCGACGGTAATTTTCTGGACGACGTAGCTTTCCAGATAATTCGCGCCGAACGCGGCGACCGCGCGGGCGATGAAAATCCCGAGCAACACGACGCAAAGCGCCGGCAGCGTCGTGAGGCTGCGCGCGACGGTCAACTGGTTGGTGAAATTGCGAATCAGAATGACGATCGCGCCCTCGGTCGAAGAGAGCAGCAGCATCGCCGCGAACATCAGCGCGACGTAAGGAAAGAAATAGCGGCGCGCGTAGCCCAGCAGCCGCCGATGGAGCAAGGGGAGTTTCAGCATCCGATCATTTCCAGCGCCATCGCCGCCACCCGCGCGGCCGCGCCGGGCGCGCCGAGACGTTCGCGCACGGCGCGCAGCGCGGCCGCGGTCTCGCGATGGAGCGGTTCGGCCAGCATCGGTTCGGCCGCGGCGGCGAGATTTTCCGGCGTGACCTGGCGCTGAATCAGCTCGGGCACGATGCGGCGGCCGGCCAGAATATTGGGCATGCCGACAAACTCGACGCCATGCACCAGCGCCCGCGCGACGTAGTAGGAAATCGAGGACATTTTGTAGGCGATCACCATTGGGCATCCGAGCAGCGCCGTCTCAAGCGTCGCAGTGCCGGAAGCGACCAGGGCAAGCTCGCTGGCGGCAATGATACTATAGGTGTCGTCGCGAATAACATGCGTCCCGGCCAGATTCCGCGCGGAGACGATCGCGAGCAAGTCCCCCTCCGCAAGCGTTGGCGCAAGCGCGACCACGGGCGTCAGGCGATGGCGTTCGGCGAGCATCCGCGCGGCCGCGAGCATCGCCGGCAACAGATACCGCACTTCGGCGCGCCGGCTGCCCGGCAGCAGCGTCAGCAGACGGGCGTCGGGCGCGAGACCATGCCGCGCGAGCGTTTCGGCGCGTCCCCGCGCCGGCGCCACGCGGTCGAGCAGCGGATGGCCGACGAAGGCGGCGGCGCCGCCCGCGCGCGTGTACAGCTCGGCCTCGAACGGAAACACCACGGCCATCCGCCGCGTCCGCCGCACCAGCTTGCGAATCCGCCCGCGCCGCCACGCCCATACCTGCGGCAGGATGTAGTACAGGACCGGCACGCCGGCGCGGCTGGCCACGCCGGCGAGCATCAGATTGAACTCGGCGTAATCGATCAGGACCAGCAGGTCGGGAGGGTCGTCGCGCAGAATCCGCCGCAGCGCGCGGAAGGCGGCGACGGTGCGGCTAATCGTCGAACTCAATTCGGCCAGTCCAAGTCCGGCGATATCCTCCATCCGCGCCAGCGCGCGCACGCCGGCCGCCCGCATCCGCTCGCCCGCGATTCCAAACAGGTCGCATTGCGGCGCGCGCGCGAGCAGCGCGGCGGCGAAGTCCGCGCCATGGAGATCGCCGGAGGCCTCGCCCGCCACGATCATCACGCGCCGGCGTTCGCGCGGGACGGCGGCCAGAATCCACGACAACGGAGTTTCAACGCGCATCGGCAGTGAATTGTGATCGAAACCCGGCGCGGGCGCCATCGCCCCCCCGGGGCGTCCGCGCTCAGCCGCGGGGCAGCGCGCGATTGACGTCGGCGGCAACCGTCGCCGGCGGCGCCTCCAGGGCGTTGTACATCCGCATCTGACGGCCGTCGGGACCGAGCAAAAAGGCGGCCGCGACATGGCCGATCGAACCGTTGGACTGGCGGTCGCGCTTGAGCCGATAGGCCTTCAGCAGCGCGTCGATCGCGGCGGGCTTGCCGGTCAGGAACAGCCAGCCCGGATAGTCCGCCTGATGCGACTTCGCGTATGCGAGCAATTCCGCCGGATGGTCATGCCCGGGATCGAGCGTCACCGAGACCATCGTGACCTTCGCGCCGAGTTCGGGGCCGAGCAAATGGGCGATACGGGCGAAGCGGGCGGTCAGCAGCGGACATATGGAGGGACAGCTCGCGTAGATAAAATCGATCAGGACGGGCTTGCCCTTGAGCGACTCCAGCGCGACGGGCTTGCCGTATTGGTCGATCAGGCTGAGCGCGGGCAGGCCGTCGGCCGGATTGTTCGCCGGATAGGCGCCGTTGGAGTTCGCCGCCGCCGCGGCGGGCACGGGCGCGGTGTTGCTTTGGCATCCGGGGAGCGCCGGCGCCGCGCCGGCGAGCAGCGCCAGGAGCGTCGCAATCAGGCGCGGCCTGGGGTGAAAATTCCGCTTGGGCTTCATCTGTGAAACGCGACCGGCCGCCGCCGCGGCCCGCCAAACCTCCGCTATCGTCTGTCGTCGCGCGCCGGAGCGCGCGGATCAATCCGGCGGCGCCGACTCCATCGCAAGCCGGATTCGTTCGCTCAGTTCCATCACGCGCAGGCCGTCGTCGGCGGTAACGGGCGGCGGCGTCCGCGTGCGGACGCTCGCGACGAACGCGGCGATTTCGTCGCGCAGCGGATCGGCGTCGCCAAACTCGACCTGTTCGGCGGAAATCGTCGAAAAGGCGGAGCCGGAGAGCGGCGGACGCTTGCGGTAAATCTGGATCCGGCGCGCTTCGTAATCAACCGAGATGTAGGCGTTGGGCTGAAAAAAGCGGATTTTGCGTTCGCTGCGCGGCGCGACCCGGCTCGCGTTCAGATTCGCGATCAGCCCGTTGGCGAACCGGATCCGCGCGTTGGCGACGTCGATTTGATCGGTCAGCACGGCCACGCCCAGCGCCTCCAGCGCGGTCACTTCCGCGGCCCCGGTGACGCACTGAATCACGTCGAGGTCGTGGACCATCAAATCGAGCACGACATCGACGTCCACGCCGCGCTCGGTGAAAGGCGCCAGCCGATGGCATTCGACGAAGCGCGGCGCCGCGACGATCGTCCGCAACCGCATCACCGCCGGATTGAAGCGCTCGAGATGGCCGACTTGCAGCACCCGGCCGCGGCGGCGCGCAACTTCCTTGAGGTCGCGCGCCTCCGCGAGGGTGGCGGCCATCGGTTTTTCGACCAGCACGTCGATTCCCGCCGCCATCAGCTCCGCGGCGATCGCGTGATGGCATACGCCGGGCGCCGCGACGCTCGCCAAATCCACCAGTCCGGCCAGCTCGCGATGGCCGCCCAGGGCGATTGCGCCCAATTCCGCCGCCAGCGCGCCGGCGCGTTCGGGATCGATATCGACCACATGGGTCAACCGCACCCCGGCCAGCGCCGCGTACTTGCGGGCGTGAAAACCGCCGAGCCGGCCGGCGCCGACCACCGCCGCGCGCAACTCACTCATGGCCATAGACCGTGACGCCCAGCGCCGCGGCCCGTGCGAGTGTTTTCTCCCGCTCCAGGACCATCGCTCCGCCCGCCTCGAGGCCGAGCATCGCGGCGCTGATTTCGCCGAGCAGTTCGATCGTCGCCGGTCCGATCGCCGGCCGGTCGAAGCGCAAATCCTGGCCGGGCTTGGCCGCCTTCGCGATCACCAGGCCGCGCCCGATCAGCGCCGCCGCGCGCCGCAGCGCCGCGTCCGTGCCCTCGACCGCCTCGACCGCCGCGACCACGCCGTCGCGCACGGCGACCGCCTGGCCAACGTCGAACGGGCCCATCGCGCGCATCACGCCGAACGCCAGTTCGAGGTCCTTGAGTTGCGCGGCGGTCGGCGCGGGTCCGGCTTCAAGGCCCGCCCGCGCCAGCAGATTGTCGAACATCGGCGCGGGATCGATCACCGGGATGCCGTCGGCTTCGATTTCCCCGGCGATCGCGCGCAAAACCGCGTCGTCGCTGAACCGGCCAATCCGCGCGAGCATCGCCAGCGCGCGCGCGTCGGGCGCGAACGAATCGGCCAGCCGCGCGCGCGAAATGCCCCCCGCCAGCGCCGCCTGTTCCGCGCCGCCCGCCTTGAGCGCGTCGATCATCCGTTGCAGCTCGCCGACCTTGATCCACACGATCTCGTCGGCCAGTTCGGCCAGCCGCGGATCGGTTTCATGCAGATGGGCGACGGCGATCACGCGGACCCGGCGCCGACGCGCCGCCCGCGCCACTTCCAGCGGGAAAATCCCGTTGCCGGCGATCAGCCCAAGGCTATGCACGTTCCCGACCGACCACGCCGCGGCTGGAGTTCGCGATAAACTCGACCAGGCGGCGCACCTCGGGAATCCCGCCGGATTCGGCGAGCACCTGGCGCAGCGCCTCGTCGCGCAACCGCCGGCCGTAAAAGAGCGTGCGGAAGGCCGCGCGCAAGGCCGCGATCGTCGCGGCGCTGAAACCGCGCCGTTCAAGGCCGGTGGCGTTAACCCCCACCAGCCGCGCCCGATCGCCGGCGACCATCGAATACGGCGGCACGTCCTGCGCGACCTTCGCGCCCGCCGCGACGATCGCGTGCGCGCCAATCCGGCTGAACTGATGGACGCCGCACATCCCGGCCGTCACCACCCACTCCTCAATCACGCAATGGCCGGCCAGTTCGGTCGAATTGGCGATTATCGAATGGTCGCCGATCGAACAGTCGTGCGCGACGTGGACGTAGTTCATCAGCAACACGTCGTTGCCGATCCGCGTCACCATCCCGCCGCCTTCGGTGCCGCGATGGATCGTGGTGAATTCCCGGATACGGTTGTCGTCGCCGATAATCAGCCGGGAGGGCTCGCCGCGATACTTCAGGTCCTGCGGTTCGGCGCCGACCGAAGCGAACTGGAAGACGCGATTGCCGGAACCGATCGTCGTGTCGCCCTCGATTACCGCGTAGGGTCCGACCACGGTGCGCGGCCCGATTCGCACTTGCGGGCCGATCACGGCGCCCGCGCCAACTGCGACCGAAGAGTCGAGCTGGGCGCGCCGGTCGATCACCGCCGCGCGATGGATTAGGCCGCCTATGGGATCCGCCCCTCCACTTCCATCGCGGACAAATCCGCCGCGGCGGCCAGTTCGTCTCCCACCCGCGCCTCGCCATGCATCTTCCACAGCGGATGATGATGCTTGATCAGCCGGATTTCGATCCGCAGCTGATCGCCCGGCGCCACCGGCCGGCGAAAGCGCACCTTGTCCAGTCCGGTGAGCATGAACATGCTGCGCCGCCCGCCGATCAGCGAAATCGCCAGAATCGCCGCCGACTGCGCCATCGCCTCGCAGATTAGCACCCCCGGCATCACCGGATACCCCGGGAAATGTCCGGCGAAGAACGGCTCGTTGACCGTCACGTTCTTGAGCGTGACCGCGCGCTCGCCGTCGATCTCCAGCACGCGATCCACCAGCAGAAACGGATAGCGATGGGGCAGCAGGGAAAGGATTCGGTCGAGTTCCCGCCGGTCTTCGATAGCCACGCCTGAACGCTCCGCCCCGCGCGAATTATTTGGCGATCGTGGACCGTCCCGAGGCCGCCGCGGACGGCGGCGCCGAACGCGCGGCGCCCGGATTGGCGAAGCCGTTCGCACGGCCGCCGATCCCGGCCGCGGCGCCCAGCGATCCCGGTTTGACGTTCATCGCGTCATAGGCGCGAATCACCTGGTCGGTGATGTCAACGGACGGACTGGCCCACAGCAGGCCGCCCTTTTCCAACACCATCGTATAGCCGTCGCGCTGGCCGATTTGCCGCACCACGGCCGCCAAATCGCGCACGATCGCGCCCGTCATTTCCTTGTCGCGCGCCTGCAACTCCTCGCTCGAAGTCTTGTAGTCGGCCTGGAAGTCCCGCAGCTTTTTGGCGTATTCGTTCTCGACATTCTGGCGCTGCTCGGGCTGCATCAGCGAGCCTTTCTTCTCGATCTCGTCCTTGAGCCCCTGCACTTCGCTTTGCTCCTGCTCCAATTGCCCTTGCACCCGCTGGAGCCGGGCCTTGAACTGGGCCTTGGCCACCTTGCCATTGTGACAATCGTTCAGCGCGCGCTGAATATCGACGAAGACGAATTTTTCCTCGGCGCGCGCCACGCCCGCGAGCGTCAACGCCGTGAACGCCAACGCGACAACCATCACCCAATGCCTCATACGAACCCGCGTTCCTCCGCCCGGAGGCTGTAATCAACCCGCCCGGGCTCGAGCGGCGCCGATTGCCCGCGCCGCGAAAACTTCAATTACGACCGCTTATCAAAGCAGCTTCACTGGCGCCGCGCTAGAGCGGCGCACTGGTGCCGAAATCGAACTCCGTGCTCTGATCGTTCGGCCGCGGATTGATTGGTATGGCGATGTCCGCCGCGACCGGCCCGAACGGCGATTTCCAGAGGATGCCGACGCCATAGGCCGCCTGCAACGAGGTTAGCGTCGGCATTTGACTAAGATAATAGGCCTGACCGGAGTCCAGGAAGAGCGCGCCGCGCAGGCCCATCTCGGTCAGCAGCGGAAAGGTGGTTTCGACGCTCATCAACAGCTCCTGGCTGCCGCCCACCTGTTGCACCGCGAACGGCACGCCC
>DAHZDR010000257.1 GCA_027403435.1 Deltaproteobacteria bacterium | reverse complement strand
GAGCTGCTGCCGGTCGAGGGCGAGCCGGAAATCGGTCCGTATTCCGGCTATACGCCGCTGGTGCGATGCGCGCGGCTGGGCGCCGAACTGGGAATCAAGAAGCTCTACGTCAAGGACGACACGGTCAACCATCCGACGCTGTCTTACAAGGATCGCGTGGTCTCGGTCGCGATCAGCAAGGCGCGCGAATTCGGCTTCACCACGGTGTCGTGCGCTTCGACCGGAAACCTGGCGACGGCGGTGGCGGCGCATGCGGCGCGGGCCGGACTCAATTGCGTCATTTTCATGCCCGAGGGCGTCGAAACCGGCAAAATCGTCGGTTCGACGATCTATGGCGCGCGCGTGATTACGATTCGCGGCAATTACGACGACGTCAACCGGCTATGCAGCGAAATCGCCGATAAGTACGGCTGGGCGTTCGTCAATATCAACCTGCGGCCGTATTACACCGAGGGCGCCAAGACCTTCGGCTTTGAAGTCGCCGAACAGCTCGGCTGGCGCTTGCCGGACCATATCGTGATGCCGACCGCCGGCGGCACGATCCTGCCGAAAGTCGCCAAGGGCTTTAAGGAATTTCGCGAGGTCGGGCTGATCCGCGACGGCGAATTCAAAATCCATTGCGCGCAGGCCGCCGGATCCGCGCCCGTGATCCACGCTCTGCACAAGGGCGTCGATCTGATCACGCCGGTCAAGCCCGACACGATCGCGAAGTCGATAGCGATCGGCAATCCGGCCGACGGCTTCTACGTCCTGCGCGCCGTGCGCGACTCCGGCGGATGGGGCGACGTGGCGACCGATCCGGAAATTATCGATGCGATCAAGCTGCTCGCCGCGACCGAGGGCATCTTTGCCGAACCCGCGGGCGGCACCACGCTGGCGGTCACGATCAAGCTGATCCAGCAGAAACGGATCAAGCCGGACGAGACCGTGGTGGTCGCGATCACCGGAAACGGCTACAAAACGGTCGAAGCGGTGGCCCAGTCGATCGAGCCGCCCTGCGTGATCGAGGCGCGGCTGAAAGAGTTCGACGCGCTGTTTGAACGGCTCGGCGGCGGCCGCCGTCCGCTCGCGGGCGCCGCCTGAGGCTTGCGAGCCGGCCTTCCAGCGCATAACGATTAAGGATCAGCATCCCGATTTTCCCCAAGGAGGTTCCAACTGCCGCCATGCCGATTAAAGTTCGAGTGCCCACCCCGTTGCGCCGTTTTACCGCGGGGGTTGACGAAGTTGTCGCTGACGGCGATTCGATCAAGCGCGTGCTCGAGGATCTCGAACGCCGTCATCCGGGAATCCGCGAACGCCTGCTCGACGATAGCGGCGAGTTGCGCCGGTTCGTCAACGTCTATCTGAACGGCGAGGACATCCGTTTCCTCAACCAGCTCGAGTCGAAGGTCAAGGATGGCGACGATATCTCAATCGTCCCGGCGATTGCGGGCGGACGCTAACGCGGAAATCGTCCCGACGCCGCGCGCCCAGAGCGTGATCGAGCTGATCGGCAATACTCCGCTGCTCGAAATCACGCGCCTGACCGAGGGCTTGCTGCGCCCCGGCGTGAGGATTTTCGCCAAGCTCGAAGGCTTCAATCCCGGCGGCTCGGTCAAGGATCGGCCGGCGCGAAAAATGATCGAGATCGGCCTGGCGCGCGGCGAGCTGCGCCCCGGCAAGGTGATCCTCGATTCGACCTCCGGCAATACCGGAATCGCGCTCGCGATGGTCGGCGCCGCCCTCGGTTATCCGGTCGAGCTGGTGATGGCCGCGAACGTCAGCCGCGAACGCAAGAAAGTTATCGAGGCGTTCGGCGCCAAGCCAATTTACTCCGATCCGCTCGAAGGTTCCGACGGGGCGATCCGGCTCTGCCGCAAGCTGATTGAAGCCGACCCCGGCCGTTACTTCAAACCCGACCAGTACAACAATGAGGCGAATCCCCTCGCGCATTTCGAAACCACCGGCCCCGAAATCTGGCGCCAGACCGGCGGCGCCGTGACTCATTTCGTCGCCGGTATCGGCACCAGCGGCACCGTGATGGGCGCCGGCCGCTTTCTCAAGTCGCGCAATCCCGGCGTAAAGGTGATTGCGGTCGAACCGGACGATCCGATGCACGGCCTCGAGGGGCTCAAGCACATGGCCTCGTCGATCGTCCCCGGCATCTACCGCGAGGCCGAGCTCGACGACAAAATCCCCGTCAGCACCGAAGACGCCTACGAGATGGTCTACGCGCTCGGCCAGTTCGAAGGCCTGCTGGTCGGCCAGTCGTCGGGCGCGGCGATGGTCGCGGCGCTCAAAATCGCGCGTTCGCTGCGCGAGGGCGCCGTCGTCACGGTGTTTTGTGATTTCGGCGACAAATATCTTTCCACGAACCTCTGGATAGGATGGCAGGAGTGGCGCCGCGAACATCTGCAGCGCCTGATTCGCAAATGGAACGTATCCGCGAGCGCTACTACCTGAGTTATCCGCGCGCGCTGATCCGCGAGCCGATCCTCTACCATCTGGTCAAGAAGTTCGACCTGATGTTCAATATCCGCGGCGCCAGCGTTTCCGAGGAAATGGGCCTTGTCGCGGTCGAGTTCGAAGGCTCCGCGGAGCAGCTCGAGCGCGCGCTCGCGTGGCTGCGCGCCACCGGCGTGACGGTCGAGCCGATCGAAAAAAACGTTATCGAATAGCCGCTCCGGCGCGTGCGCCGGGCGCGGCCGTGTGGACCTGACCAATGGCCCTGGACGATCGGCAAATCGAGCGTTACAGCCGGCAGATTATCGCCGCCGGCTTCGGCGGCGCCGCGCAGGAACGCCTGCTCGGCGCGCGGCTCGCGCTGATCGCCGGCCGTGGCGACGTCGAACCGGCGCTGGCCTATATGGCCGGCGCCGGCGTCGGCCATATCACCCTGATTACTGAGACCAACGCCGCCGCGGGTTGGGCATCGCGGATCCGCGACCTGAATTCCGACGTTGACTTCACGCTCGCGGATCGCCCGCCGAACGACCGCGATCCGCTGCTGGCGCTGGTCGCCGACGCGGCCGCGCGCGCCGCGCTCGCCGCCGCCTGGACCGTCCCGCGTTCTGGTTTTGCGATTATTGCGCGGCTTGACGCTCCCGCGCGTATCGCGATTATTCCGCCCGGCGCCGGATGCCCGCGATGCCTCGGCGTGGGGCTGCTCGATCCGCCGCGCGCGCGCGCCGAGCAGGCCGGTTTCGTCGCGATGGTCGCGGCGCTGGAGACGCTCAAGCCGCTCGCCGGAATCGCCGCGGTTGACGGCGCGGGCGTCGCGATCGATTTCGCCGGCGTCGCCGCCGTGACCCGCCCGCTGACGGCGGGCGATGGCCGGCGCGGCGCGGTCGCCTGCGGATGCCCGCGCGCGGCGCACGGAACCCCCGCTTCGCGATGAAAACGCCATTCTCCGGGATTCGCGCGTGGCTGTTCGATTTCGACAACACGCTCGCCGCGCTCGAGCGCGAAGTCGATTGGCCGGGTGGACGGCGCAAACTGGAAGCGTTTTTGCGCGCCGAATTCGCCGCGCGCGGCCTCGACCCCGCGGTTTTTACCGAAATTCCGCGCGGCAACCTTCCGCTCTACGCGGCCTTGCATGCGCGCTGGTTGCGCGCCGCTCCCAACCGTCCGATTTCCGACGCCGCCGCGATTATCGCCTCCGCCTCCGCGATTATCGAGGAAATCGAGCTTGCCGGCGTCGATCGGGCGGCGCCCTTGCCCGGCGCGGTCGAGCTACTGCGTGACCTGGCCGCCAGTGGCCGCGCCGTCGCGATCGTAACCTCTAATTCCTCGCGCACCGCCATGCGATGGCTCGCGCGCTATCGCTTGGCGGATTCCGTCCACGCGATCGTCGGCCGCGACTCGGCGCTCGCCATCAAGCCGTCGCCTGAGATGGTCCTGCGCGCGCTCGAACTTTGCGATGCGCGCCCCGCCGAAGCGATTTTTGTCGGCGACAGCGAAGCCGACTATCGGGCCGCGATTGCGGCGAACGTTCGCTT
>DAHZDR010000468.1 GCA_027403435.1 Deltaproteobacteria bacterium | reverse complement strand
GCCGGTCGGAATAAAGCGGCTCCAGAGGTTCATTTCGAGCTGCCAGTCGAGGAATTTCCGCCCGCCTTCGAGATAGCCGGCGACGTACCAGGCAAGCCCGATCGCCAGGCCGGCGAAGAACGTCGCGATTAATGGAACGCCGAAGATGTCGCGCCATCGCCAGCGCACGACAAGATAGAGTCCAGCCGCGGCGGCGGGCAGCACGATGCCGAGCACGCCTTTGGCCAGGATGCCGAGGCCGATCGCGAGCGCGGCGACGATAAAGTAACGGGCGCGCGGCGCGGCGGCGGGCCGAGTCTCCGCGGCGTCGGCGGCCTTAACGCCGGGCGGCGGCGCCAGCGCGCGTTCGAGCGCGAGCGTCGCGATCGTCGCGAACAGGGCGAGCGGCGTGTCCATCCGCGGCTGCCGGGCGGCGTCGATAAAGAAATGGCCGGTCAGCAGCGCGGCGGCCGACCAGAAGGCGGCGCGCCGGCCGATCACGCCGCATCCCCAGGCGTAGATCGCCGCGCAGGTCATGGCGGCGGCCAGCAGCGCGGGCGCGCGCAGCGCCAGCTCGGTCCAGCCGAGCGCGCGGACGCATAACGCGGCCATCCACCAATAGAGCGGCGGCACGTGCACGTAGGGACCGGGGATGAAGCGCGGCAGAATCACGTGGCCGGCCAGCACGTCGCGCACCGCGCCGGATTCGCAGACGCCGAGTTCGCGGGTGAACGGCGCCGTCGGGCCGAGCAGCGCAAGAAAAGCGCAGGCCACGGCGCAGGCTGCCACGTAGCGCGCGGCGAAATGGCGCATCTCAGGCGTTGCCCGCGGCGGCTGGCGCGGGTCCGGGAACGGCGCGGGCGAGGGCGATCAGCGAAACGCCGAACGGGACGCGCACGGAGCCGATCAGCAGGCGTTCGCTGGCGAAGACGGCGCGCAGCGCGCGGTTGAGCGGCGCGGGCGGCATCGCGAGGTCGTGGCGCGGCGTGGAGCTGGCGCCGGGCCGCAGCCGCTGGAGTATCCGCGCGCCGGCGATCAAGGGAAACAACACGAAATTGTAATGGCTCAGATAGGCGATCGCGAAGCCGCCGGCGCCGAGCAGCGCGTTCAGTTCGGCGGCGCGGAAACGCCGGCGATGATGATGCGTCAGGTCGTGATCGCTCCACATCCAGGGGCCGGCGGGCACGGTAATCAGCAAGGCGCCGCCGGGCTTGAGCCGGGCATGGAGCGCGCGCAGCGCGCCGGCCGGATCGTCGAGATGCTCGAGCACGTCGGTCATCACGGCGAGGTCGAAGCGCACGCCGTCGAACGGGATTTGATCGGGCAGCGCGCCCTCGGCCAGTTCGGCGAGTCCGCGCGCGGCGGCGAAGCGCAGCGCGGCCGGGTCGTTGTCCATCGCGAACAGCCGGCCGCGCCGCGCGAGCATCGGGAAGTTCCCGCCAGTGCCGCATCCGGGCTCCAGAATCGCGGCGTCGGGCGCAAGCTCCAGACGATCGAGCAGCCGGCCGACGATCGCGCGGCGGGCGGCGAACCACCAGTGCGCGTCTTCGACCGCGGCCATCCGCGGATAGAGGCTCGGGTCCATCGCGGCTACGGGGACGGCTGGTCGAAGCCCCAGGCGTCGCGCACCAGATAAAGCGGCCGGCCTTTGACTTCGTTGTACATCCGGGCGAGATACTCGCCGATGATGCCGAGGGAGGTTAGCTGCACGCCGCCGAAGAACAGCACCGCGACCATCAAGGAGGCGTAGCCGGGCACGTCGATGCCGCGGAGGATTTTCAGACCCGCCAGGAACATCGCGTAAAGAAAGGCGAAGATCGATATCACCAATCCCAGGTAGCTCCAGATTTTAAGCGGCAGCGAACTGAACGAGGTGATCGCGTCGAGCGCGAAATTCCACAGCCGCCAGTAACCCCATTTGGTGTCGCCGGCGCGGCGCGGTTCGCGATCGTAGGATATCGCGGCGTGGCGGAAGCCGACCCACGCGAACAGCCCTTTCATGAAGCGGGTGCGCTCGGGCAGGCGCGCCAGCACGTCCACCACGCGCCGGTCGAGCAGGCGAAAATCGCCGGTGTCGCGCGGCGCCGGAATGTCGGTGATACGGTCGAAGATTCGGTAAAAATAGCGGGCGGTCTGGCGTTTGAGCCAGCTATCGCCGTCGCGGCGGTTGCGCACCGCATAGACCATGTCGAAGCCTTCGCGCCACTTTGCGACCATCCGCTCGATCAGTTCGGGCGGATCCTGCAAATCGGCGTCGATCGGGACGACCGCGGCGCCGCTGGCGTAATCGAGGCCGGCGCTGAGCGCGACATCCTTGCCGAAATTGCGCGAGAGACTCACGATTTTGATCGCCGGCAGGCGCCGATGGAACTCCAGCAGCCGTTCCAGGCTGGCGTCGGTGCTGCCGTCGTTGACGCAGACGATTTCCCACGTGAGGCCGAGTTTTTCCAGGACCGCGAGCGTGCGCGTAAAAAATTCGTCGAGGCCGGCGGCTTCGTTATGAATCGGCACGACCAGCGAAAGTTCGACGGCGGACGCGCGCGCGATGCGCGGCGGCGTGGAGATGGGGTCGGCGGGCGTCATTGGCAATGCCGTTCGATCGGAGCATAACCGGCGAGTCATTTCGAGCGCCGAATCTCGAACAGGTCGAAATAACCCTTCCCATAGCGTCCGTAGCGCTGAATCGGCGCAAGACATGGCGTGTTGGCCGGCACTCCGAAGCGGCGTTCGTCGCGGTCGCCCAGCAGCGCGTAACCGGCCGATGCTTGCGCCGCCAGCCAGCGGCAGAGTCCGTCCGGCGGCGGCGAGTCCAGCAGGATAAACCGCGCGTGCGCGTAGAAGGCCACCCGGCCGTCGCGCGCGACGATCGCGGTCGGCTGGCCGTCCGACCGCCGCACGATTGCCTCGCCCGCGTAGCGGAAGCCGCGCTGATCGTAGCCGATTGGCCAGAGCGTCTGCGGCAATATCGCGAGCGCGACGACGATCGCCAGCGCTCCCCGCGGAACGCGGAACGTTCTGGCGCGGACGGCCCAACGGTCGAGCGCGCCGGCGGCGGCGGCGAGTCCCGCGATCGTCCAGCCGAAGACGTAGGGAATCAGATGGAGCATGAAGCGGGCGCCAGTGTATGAAATCGCGAAGCCGCCGGCATAGGCGAGGGTCAGCAACGCCAGCATCGCCTCGGCGTAATTTTTCGCGATCGTCCGGCCGCGCCGCCATAGCCCGATCGGCAAGAGAATCGCCGGCGCCGGACCCATCGCGCGCACGAAACCGGCCAGCGTGGCTAACGAATCGTCGGCGACTTTGCGCAAATAACGGGCCGGATAGGCGAAGATCGACGTCAGCGCCGAGGTGCGGTCCGAGTAGCCGAGCGCCTGCCAATGACGCGCGTTGGGCGCCACTTCACCCATTCCGTACATCATCGCGGCGGTGAATTCGCGGCTGAGAATCCAGTGGCCCGCGCTAATTCGCAGATAGATCAAGTAGGGCGAAGCGATGGCTAAAAAAGCGCCACTGAAGAGCGCCGCCGCGGCGCAGGCCCATCCGAACGTCCATCGGCGCCACAGCGGCGCGCCCGCCAGCACGAACACGACGGCGAACGGAAGCAACGCGATCGCTTCGGTGCGGAACAGGTAGGCCAGTCCGCCGATCGCGCCCGCCAGCGCGGCGCGCACAAGCCGGCGCGCGTCGAGCGCCGCAATCAGCGCCCATACCGCCGCCGTCATCAGCATTATAAAGCCCGCTTCGGTGCGCACCGACGCGGAATAGGCGGCGAGATCCGGATGGATCGCGGCGAGCGCGGCGGCGCCGATCGCTAGATCGCGCCGCGCCAAGGCCGCCCGCGTCATTCCATAAATCGTCGCGACCGCCGCCGTGCCCATCGCGGCCGAGACCAGATTCCCGGCCATCTCCCAGTGGGGAATCGCCAGATGAGCGACCGCAATCAACAGGGGATAGAGCGGAGAAAAGACATGCGCCAGACCCCGCCGCGGA
>DAHZDR010000455.1 GCA_027403435.1 Deltaproteobacteria bacterium | reverse complement strand
CGCGTCCAGGCGAGCCACGGCGGCGCGCCGGGCCGGAGCCCTTGCGCTGCGCGGCGCGGTCGGCGCGGGACGCTTCGTCGGACGTTTCTTTCGCTGGCTGGGATGGCGCCGGTCGCTAATCGGCGCGGCGCTGATCGCCTTTTTCGGCGCGGGCTTTTACCTCGCGCAGGTTTATGCCGAAATCGCGCAAATGATCGCCGAGCGGCGCGCCGCGCTCAGTTCCGCGATCTATTCGGCGCCGCTGGCGGTCACGCCGGGCGCGGCGATCGCGCCGCTCCATCTGATCGATCGGCTCGACCGGCTGAGCTATTCGCGCGTCGATAATGTCGCCCGTCCCGGACAGTATTCGCTGACGCCGGGGTCGATGACGCTGTTCGTGCGCGAATTTAGCGACGGCGCGCGCGGTTATCCGGCGGAGTTCGCGCGCATTTCGTTCAGAAATTCGCAGGTGGCCGCGATTACCGATTCTTTTGGCGCGCCGCTCGGGCGGGTCGAGATCGAGCCGGAGGTGATCGGCCGGTTGATGCCGGATGCGCCGGCGGAGCGGGTCGAGGCGTCGCTCGACGAGATTCGGCCGTATCTGATCAAGGGCCTGCTCGACACCGAGGACCGTTACTTCTATTACCATTTCGGCTTCGATCCGATTCGGATTATCGAGGCCGCGATCGTCGATCTGCACGCCCATCGCCTGAGCCAGGGCGCCAGCACGCTGACCCAGCAGCTCGCCCGCACCTTCATCGACCAGCATCAGCGCACCTTCCGGCGCAAGATTCGCGAACTGGCGATCGCGCTGGTGCTGGAGATCCGGCTGACCAAGAACGAAATTCTCGAGCGCTATATCAACGACGTGCCGATGGGCGCGTACGACGGCGCGCCGATTTATGGAATGCCGCTGGCGGCGCGTTACTTCTTCAGCAAGGACCTGGGCGAAGTGACGCCGGCGGAGGCCGCAACCCTCGTCGGCATGATTCAGGCGCCGACCCTCTACGACCCCAGACGCCATCCGGCGGCCGCCCGCGCGCGGCGCGACACCGTGCTGGCCCTGATGCGGCGTGAGGGCGCGATCGACGACGCCCAGTACGCGGCCGCGATCGCCACGCCGGTCGTGACGGTCACGGCGCCGGGCCTTCGGCGCGCGCCTTATTTCACCGATTACGTGATCCACCGGATTCGCCGGATGGGTCCGGAGTTCGGGGTGCGTCCCGGACTCAAGGTTTACACCACGCTCGATCCCGAGATGCAGCGGGCGGCGCGCGACAACCTTGAGCGCAATCTAACCCGGCTCGAACGGCTTCATCCGGCGCTCGCCCGGCGCGATCGGCGCGATCCGCTGGAGAGCGCGATGGTCGCGATCGATCCGCGCACCGGCGGAATTCTCGCGATGGTCGGCGGGCGCGATTACGGACGCAGCCAGTTCAATCGCGCGGTCGAGGCCGAGCGCCAGCCCGGCTCGGCGTTCAAGCCGATCGTCTATCTGACCGCGCTCGATCCTGAACTGAACCCGCTCCATCAGCCGGTCACGCTCGCGTCGCTGCTGCCCGACCGGCCGATGTCGTTCGGCGGATGGACGCCGGCGAATTACGAACGCACCTATCAGGGCCAGGTGACGGTGGCCGCGGCGCTCGCCGAGTCGCTCAACGTGCCGACCGTCTATCTCGGCAGCCTGCTCGGACCGGCGCGGGTGATTCGCACGGCTCACGAAATGGGCATCCAGTCGAATCTGCCGGATTATCTGCCGATTATGATCGGCGCCGGCGAGGTGAATTTGCTCGAATTGACGGGCGCCTATCAGGTCTTCGCCGCGGGCGGCGTGGCACGTCCGCCGTGGGCGATCTCGGCGATCGTCGGCGGCGACGGGCGGCTCCTCTGGCGCCATCGGGATCGTGCGGCGCGCCTGATGAGCCGCGCCGTCGCCTATCTGATTACCGGCGCGCTCGAAGGCGTGTTCCAGTACGGCACCGCCGCCAGCGCGCGCGCGCTGGGCCTGAATTTCGTCGCGGCCGGCAAGACCGGCACCACCGACGCTTATCACGACGCCTATTTCGTCGGTTACACGCGCCAGGTGGTGACCGGCGTGTGGGTCGGTTTCGACCAGCCCGAAACGCTCGGCCTGACCGGCGCGCAGGCCGCGCTGCCGCCGTGGGTGAACTTCATGACCGCCGTGGTCACGCGCCCGAGCCTCGGCTTTGGTCCGCTCCCGCCGGGAATCACGATGGCCGCGATCGATCCGCAAAGCGGCGGCCTCGCCACGCCCAATTGTCCGCGCGTGCAGAACCTGCCGTTCCTCGAAGGCACCGAACCGACTCAACCGTGCCCGCTGCATAGCGGGTTCTTCTCGTCGCCGGCGACGACCACAGCCTCCGCCGCGCCGGGGATGACGCCGGCGAACGCGCCGGTTGCGGGGACCGCGCCAGCTTCCGCGCCAACGCCCGGAACCGCCTCGAACAGCGTTTTCGGCGCGGTCGGCGGTTTCTTCGGTTCGCTGTTCGGCCATTGACGGAATCCTGAACAGACGCCTCCGGCGGTTTGCCCGAGCCGTGACGCGCCCGGCGCGGCCACGGCGCAATCGCCCGACGAAATTCCCGCAAAACGCCGACCGGCGGCGCCGGTCGCGCCGCGCCTTGATGGCCGGCGCGGCCGGTGCGTCGTCCCGCTTCGCGCGCTGGTGGCATGAATGATGCTCCTTAAACTGCTCAAGAGGTGGGTAGTAGTGGCGAAGCGAGAATTAATAGCGACTTCAAGGAGGTAAACGCGATGAGACACGCATGCTATGTCCCATTATGGGTGGTTGTAATTGCTTTCATGCTTCCGGGGGTGTCATTGGCACAAAGCTATACGCCGCCCGCCGAGGAGCAGGCGTGGCTGGCCGCGACCGCTCATCAGAGCGGCACGATCGCTCCGGGCACGGTAATCACAACGCGGAACTGGAAACAGTATCAGCAGTTTATGCCGGCCGGGATGATCGATCTGTTCGCGGGCAAGTACTTCTGGAAGATGCCCGCGGACGTGCAAATGGCCGTCGGGCCGACGGTGGATCACCCGATGCCGGCCAGTTACCGCAGTGCGACGGAGCGTTATAGCGAGCAAGTCCGGATAGTGCCTCTGCCAAACGGCGGAATGACTATCGCAAACTTTCAGGGCGGGCAGCCCTTTCCGAATCCCGAAGAGCCTGACAAGGGCTGGAAAATCCTGGTTGACGAATGGTTTCCGCCCGCGCCGCATCTGCTTGTGCAGGCGTATTCGCCCAACTCGGCGCTGAACCATTTTTGCATGGTGGATCGCTTTCAGAACCGGGCGTGCATCAAGACCGGCATGGTTTACCGGTTTTTAAACTTCGGCAGCGACCCTGGCGTTCCGAAGAAAGAGCCCGGAGTCGGCGACGCCTATCTGTCGGAATGGATCATGGTGGAATACCCGGAGGAATCGAAGTACACCGCCGATCTGACGCTGTTTCCTGACGATTTCACCAAGTTTCCGGATGACTACGTCTTTGTTCCGGCGTTGCGCCGTTCGCTGCGGCTGTCAACTTCGGCGCGCTGCGCGCCGCTCTTCGGCAGCGATATGACGCATGACGATCAGAAAACCGGGTTCAACGGCGG
>DAHZDR010000448.1 GCA_027403435.1 Deltaproteobacteria bacterium | reverse complement strand
TGGCGTTCCTCTGCTACGGCGGCGCGATCGTTGGCACGGTCTTCACGGTATGGCTGCTGATGACGGTATGAACCGTCGCGGGAAAGCGCGCGCGTGAACCATCGGCGGCCGCTCCACGGGAGCGGCCGCCTTTTTTTGGCGCGCCCAAAAGGCGATCAATCCGTCGGCGCTTCGAGCGTGTCGGCGAAGGCGCGCAGCGCCGCCGCCACGAAGGCGCGCACCCGCACGGCATCCTTATGGCCGCGGCGGCCGGGCGCGTCGGTATGGGTGAACGAATCGACGCCCCACGGCCGCACCGCCGCGATCGCCGCGCCGACGTTGCCGGGCGTCAGTCCGCCCGCCAGAATCACCGGAATGCGCGAGCGCTCGACGATCGTCCGGCAAATCGCCCAGTCGTGGGTTTCGCCGCCGGGGCCGAGCGGGACGCCCGCGGCGCCCGAATCCAGCATCAGAATATCGGCGCATTCCTGATGCGCTTCGGCCTCGGCGAGGGTTTCGCCGGCGCGCACCGCGATCGCGCGCAGCAGCAGCATCGGCGCGATTCGCTGGCGGATCCAGGCGCAATCCTCGGGTTCGATTGCGCGCGCCGCCAGATGCAGCACGTCGGGACGCACCGTGTCGGCCATCGCGCAGATTTCGTCGCGATCGTCGGCGAGCGAAAGCGCCACGCCGCGGGCGCGCGGCCGGATCGCGGCGAAGATTTCGCGCGCCGCCGTGGGCGCGACGCCTTCCGGCACGATTCCCGGTTCGGCCACGACCGCGCCGATCAGGCCGGCGCCGGCGGCCGCGGTTGCGATCGCGTCGGCGACCGCGGTCATGCTGTAAATTTGCACGATCATCCGCGTAAACCTCCGGCGCGCGGCCGCAATCACGATCGAAGCCGCGCGCGCCGATAATTCTCTTAGCAGACTTGCGCCACGCGGCGCGACGATTCGTTCGAGCACGGCGCGCGATAACGGACCTGGTATGCGACCGTCGAGGCGAAACGTCCCATCGTAATTGCCGCTGGCGGAAGCTTGACACTCGCGATGGCGCGGCGCAAAACGGCGCATAGCGCGCGGCCTCGGAAATTTACCCGCCGCGCCGCGATACGGCCATGAAACCACCATCCGATCATCACGACCACGGCGGCCATCACGGGCACGGCGATCGTCACGGCGCGCGCCAGCCCGAGCGTTTCGATCCGGCGCGGGCGGCGCTGCTCGACGATCCGGCGCGGTTCAAATATCTTCCGCCGGCCGAGGTTCTCCGCTTGCTCGATCCGCCGCCGGACGCAACGGCGATCGATTTCGGCGCCGGAACCGGAACCTATGCGATTCAGATCGCGCGGGCGCGGCCCGACGTGCGGGTGATCGCGCTCGACGAACAGCCCGAGATGCTGGCGCGGATACGCTCGCGGCCGGAGGCGGCGCTGGCGAATCTCGAACCCGCGGGGCCCGATCGGCTGCCCGATCTGGCCGGCCGCGCCGACCGGGTGCTCGCGCTGAACGTGCTGCACGAATTGGGCGACGAGGCCTTGCACGCGCTCGCGGCGCTGCCGGCGGCGGACGGCTTCGTGCTGGTAATCGACTGGAATGCAGCGGTCGAGCGTCCGGTCGGACCGCCGCGCGGCCATACCTACAATCAAAGCGAGGCGCTGGCGCGGCTGGAAGCGGCGGGTTTTTCGGCCGAACCGCTGGCGCCGGCGCAATATCATTACGTGATTCGGGCGCGTCCGCGGAAAACCGCTGCCGCGCGGAGCGGCGCGTCCTGATAAGATCGCCAGATGATTGCG
>DAHZDR010000444.1 GCA_027403435.1 Deltaproteobacteria bacterium | reverse complement strand
TCATTCCCGCAATTCGACCCGGATTCCGCGCCTGTTCCGGCCGCGTCCGCCGGCGCCGCGCCGGTGGCGCTGGGCGATGTCGTGATCTCGTTCGAAACCGCCGCGCGTCAGGCCCGCGAACTCGGCGTCAGTGTCGAAGCGCGGATGCGCACGCTGTTAATTCACGGGATGCTGCATCTGCTCGGCTACGACCATGAACGGTCGGCGGCCGCGGCGCGCCGGATGTTCGCGCGCGAGCATGAGCTGGCCGCGCTTTTAACCGGCGGCGCGTCCGCAAAATCCGCGTCCGCGGCAAAGCGCGGATGGTCGCCGGCCGCGATGCCGCCGCGGCGCCGCGCGCGGCAATCCGATGCGCCATCGCGCCGCCGCGCCGGACTGTCGGCGCCATGAACGGCGCGTCGCAATGCGCGGGAGTCTGGCGATGAGCGGTGTCCGGCGGACCATGCCGGGCGCCGCCTATGCGGCGCCGTGGCCGGTGATCGCGCATTTCACCCGGATGGCCGGCGAGGCGCGCGCGATCGACAATCTGATTGCGATTTTGCGCGCGGGCGTAATCCGCGGCGCCATCCGGATGGTGCGCGGGGGACGGCCGGTCGTATGCATGTGCGACGCGCCGATCGGCGAATTGCGCCGGATTCTCGCGCGCGTAAATCGCCGCCGCTACGAGCCTTTCGGCGTCGCGGTCGAGAAACGCTATGCTTTCCGCAAGGGCGCGCGGCCCGTAATTTATATGCCGTGGAGTGAAGCCGAACGATCGCTCGACTCCGCCGAATGGTGGCGTGTGGTCACGCTCGATCTCGCCAGCGAACCGCCCATCGACTGGAGTTTCGAGCGCGAATGGCGATTCATTGGCGATTTGCCGCTGGAACCGGCGGCGACCGTCGCGCTGGTCGAAACCTGGCGCGACGCCGACGAAATCTATGACG
This sequence comes from Deltaproteobacteria bacterium, assembly GCA_027403435.1. GTDB lineage: Bacteria > Desulfobacterota > Binatia > Binatales > Binataceae > JADMIL01. The sequence goes on along the minus strand of DAHZDR010000444.1, from coordinate 1,479 downwards.
CTTTCGACGGGCGTCCGCCGTGCGCCGGCGTGATGCCGGTCGAGGAAATGATCGGTCCGGCCTGAATATGCCCCATAGTCTTCGCATGCGCGCCGCCCTGGCGATTTTCAGCGGACTCGTGCTGGCGCTGGCCTTCCCGCGCTTTGACCTCAATCTGATGGCCTGGGTTGCGCTGGTGCCGCTGCTCTCGGCGATCGACGGCGCCTCGCCGCGCCAGATGTTCGCGCTCGGATGGCTGCAAGGGTTCGCCAGCAACGTGGTCGGGCTTTACTGGATCACGATCACGCTGCATACGTTCGCCGGCGTGCGGATCGAACTGGCGGTGCTGCCGATGCTGCTGCTGGCCGCCGTGGTCGCGCTCTACACGGGCGCGGCGGTCTGGGTGGCGGGCTTCGTCACGACGCGGACGGAGTGGTCGATCGTCGCGACCTTTCCGATCGCCTGGACCACGCTCGAATGGGTGCGGACCTATTTTCCGATCGGTTTTCCCTGGAATCTGCTGGGTTACACCGCCTATCGGAATCTTACGCTGATTCAATTCGCGGAATTCACCGGGGTTTATGGCGTTTCCGCCCTGATCGCGCTGTTCAACGTCGTCGTTTACGTGGTCGTCTTTCAGCGCGAGCGCGCGCGCATTCAGGGCGTGGCGCTGGCGACGCTGAGCGTGATGGTCGCGGCGGCGTGGACTTTCGGCGCCGCCCGGCTCGACGGTCTCGCGCGGATGAAACCGGCGGGTTCGCTACGGTTCGCGATGGTGCAGGGCGATATCCCGCAGTCGGTCAAATGGGATCCGAATGCGCTCGAATCAAGCTTCAACGTCTATTTGACGCAAAGCCAGGCGGCGGCGCGGCTCGGCGCGAATTTAATCGTCTGGCCCGAGGCGGCCGCGGCCTTTTTCTTTCAGCCGCAAGACCGTTATCCCGCGGCTTTCGCCGGCGATGCGAATTATCGCGCGCGGCTGCTGCAACTGGCCGCGAATACCGGCGACCCGATTCTGTTCGGCGCGCCCGCGCTCGGCGTCGAGCATGGCCGCGTGGGCTTTTACAACCGCGCCTATCTGGTCTCGGGCCAAGGCCAGGTCGTCGATTGGTACGATAAGATGCAGCTCGTTCCGTTCGGCGAATATGTGCCGATGCGCAGCCTGTTCGGCGGTCTCGTCAACCGGATTGTGAGCGGCTTCGGCGACCTGTTTCCCGGCCAACGCCAGACGCTGTTCGACCTGCGCGGCGCCAAACTCGGCGTGCTTATCTGTTACGAGAGCATCTTTCCCAATCTTGCGCGTGGCGAAGCGCGCCTGGGCGCCAATATCCTCGTCAATATCACCAACGACGCATGGTACGGCGACAGTTCCGCGCCCTATCAATTGCTCGCGATGGCCGCGATGCGGTCGGTCGAGACCAAGCTGCCGATGGTGCGCGTGGCCAACACCGGGATCAGCGCGGTCATCGAGCCGAGCGGTAAAATCACCGCGCGGACGCC
>DAHZDR010000439.1 GCA_027403435.1 Deltaproteobacteria bacterium | reverse complement strand
GGCGTCCTTCACCAGCCGCATCCCGAGCGGCCCGCGGCCGCGCAGCGCGCCGAACAGCTCGCGCGCCACCCGGTCGAGCGCGCGCCGGTCGCGCGCCGGATAGGTCACGAGGCCGAGCCGCGCCGCTTCGTCGCCGTCCAGCGCCGCGCCGCCGAGCAGCATCCGCAAGGCGTGCGCCGCGCCGATCAGCCGCGGCAGGCGCTGGGTGCCGCCGAAATGCGGCAGCGCGCCGCGCTCAAGCTGGCCCATGGTGAAGCGCGCGGCGCGCACCGCCGCGCGCAAATCGAGCGCCAGCGCCAACTCCAGCGCCTCGTCGCCGATATCGCCGTTGATCAGCGCGACGGTGGGTTTGCCGATGCGCGCCAGCGTCTCGACCAGGTCGGAATCGACGTCCGGATCGAAGCCCGGCGCGAAGACTTCGCCGCATCCGGTAATCGCCAGCGCCGCGATTTCGTCGTCGTCCTCGACCGTTTCGGCCAGCTCCATCAGCTCCCGCGCCATCGCGCGGCTGACGCGATTGGCCGCGCCGGGGCGCTTCAGCGTCGCGACCATCACGCCGTCGGCCAGCGCGATTTCAATCGCGCCGGGGCCGTCGTTGGCCGGGAGACGGCCGGCCGCGGCGGTTTTGACCGTCGTGGGCCGGACCGCGCCGCCACGCGCGCGAGCGGCGGCGGGCGCAATGCGCTGGCGAGTAGTCATCGTGGAATACGAACGCGGCGGCCGCGTCAGGAGTTGGCCGCCGGCGCATGCAGTTCCTTGCGCAAGATTTTACCCAGCGCGTTTTTCGGCAGCTCCGCGATAAATTCGATCGTTTCCGGCCGTTTGAAGCTCGCCAGCCGGGTGCGGCAGAACTCCTGAATCTCTCCGGCGCTGGCGCGATGGCCTTCGCGCAGGACGATAAAGGCTTTGATCGTCTGGCCCCATTCCACCGACGGTTCGCCAATTACCGCCGCCTCTTCGATCCCCGGATGGCTCATCAGGACGGTTTCGATTTCCGCCGGCGCGATATTTTCGCCGCCCCGGATAATCATGTCGTCCTTGCGCCCGGCGAAGAAGATATAGCCTTCCTCGTCAAGCCAGCCGAGGTCGCCAGTGGCGCGCCAGCCTTCGGCCAGCGCGGCGTCGTCCTTGCGGCCGGCGTAGCCCTTCATGATGCGGGTGGTGCGGATAATGATTTCGCCGACCTCGCCGGCTCCGAGGAATTTGCCGTCCTCGTCGCGCACGCGCACTTCCACGTCGGGCAGCGGCTTGCCGATGGAATTGAGCCGCTTGAGCTTGAGCTCGACCTGCGCCGGCGCGCCCTCAATCCGATGGTCGTCGGGACCAAGGATCGTGAGCGACGAAGTGGTTTCAGTCTGCCCGTAGGCGTTGACGAAGCCCACGCTTTTCGGAAACGCCTCGATCGCGCGCCGGATTACCGCCAACGGCATCGGCGCGCCGCCGTAAGCGAGATTCGTCAGCGCGGAGAAATCGGTTTTGGCGAAGCCCGGGTGGTCGAGCAACTGCTTCATCATGGTGGGCACGATGAAGGCGTGCGTGACCTTTTCCCGCTGCGCCAGTTCGAGCCAGTTGCCGGGGTCGAACTGCGCCATGACCACCATCTTCCGGCCGGTCCACAGGTTGGTCATCATCGCGGTGGCGCCGGCGATATGGTAAAACGGCGCGCAGACCAGAAACACCCCCCGCTCGGTTCCGTCCGCCATCTCGACGTTCGCCGTCACGTAGGCGGTAAAGTCGTGATAGCTCAGCATCACGCCCTTGGGCAGGGAGGTGGTGCCGCTGGTGTACATCAGGATCGAAACGTCTTCCTCTTCGATTTCGGCCTCGGATTCGTCGGGTTCGGCCGTGGCGGCGAGTTGGGCCAACCGGGGCAAGGCGCCGTCGCCCTCGCCAATCGCCATGCATCTGATGCCGTTGAGCTTGGAATGGATCCGCTTGACCAGATCGATATAGCGGTCGCCGACCAGCAGCAGGCGGGCGTTCGCGGTATTGATCATGTATTCGAGTTCGGGTTCCTTGGCGCGATAGTTAAGCGGCAAAAAGGTCAGCCCGGCCTTGGCGGCGGCGTAATAGCTGGCGATATAAAGATGCGAATTGGTGTCGAGCATGGCCAGCACGTCGCGCGGTTTGAGACCCTCGCGTTTGAAGACGGCGGTCAGCCGGGCGACCAGATCGTTCAACTCGCCATAGGTGAGCCGATCCCGCCCAAAAACGACAATTTCCTGCTCGGGCGCAATCGAGCCGGGGATCGAGATGAAATTCACGGTGTTCACGGAACTAATTACCTCCTGCGCGGCGATGGCCGCATCGCCGCCGCCTTCGCCAACGGCGCCGTCGAAAAATTTCCGAGCCGGGCGGCGAGCCGCCGTTCCAGTTCGAGGCCCTGCGCCAAAGTGGCGTCGAGACCCTCCCAAACCGCGATTTTGGCGACGGCAACCCGCTCGCGCGGCAACCGGCTCAAAGTTTTCGCCAAGTTAAGCGCCGTGCGATCAAGAGCCGGCCGCGGCACGACATCGGCGACCAAACCTATAAATAAAGCCCGCCGGGCGTCAATCCATCGGCCGGTCAAATTCAGATCGAGCGCCCATCCGAAAGGCAGCCGGCGCGGCGCGGTCTGCGTGCCGGCGACTCCCGGAATCATCCCGAGGCCGGTTTCGGGCAGACAGAAGCGGGCGTCCTCGGCGGCAATCGCGAGGTCGCACAACAGCGCCATCTCCAGTCCGCCGCCGACCGTAAAGCCATGCACGGCGGCGACCGTGGGAATTGTCAACGTCCGCATCCGCCCCCATACGTCGCGCCGGAAGCGAATCCAGCGGGCGGCGATCGGCGAGGGTGCGCGGCCGAACTCGCTGACGTCGCCGCCGGTCGAAAAAGCCGGACCGGCGCCGCGCAACACCATCGCGCGGATTTCAGGATCGCGATGGATGCTGGTCAGCGCCGCGTACAATGCGTCGCGCATCGCGACGTTGTAGGCGTTAAGCCGCTCCGGCCGATTCAGCGTAACCCAGGCGATTGCGCCGCGCTTCTCGAACCGCACTGGCGCGCCGGCGCCGGCGCGCGAAGACTTCGGCGGCGCCGCGATGCCAGGTTCAGCCATGCTCAAGGACGTTGAAAGGGCTTGTTCATCAAGGGGAATCTAGCCGGAATCAGGGAGAATATAGGTTGGCGGTGTCGCTTTGCGCAATCGCCGGCCGGCCGCGTTCGTAAACCACCCGCCCGCCGATAATCGTGACATCGATCGGCAGGCTGGCCAGTTCCGCCGGCGCCACGGCCAGCGGATCGGCGCCCAAAACGATCAAATCCGCCAGTTGGCCCGGCGCAATCTCACCCGCGCCCAGGCGGCTTAAGCGGGCGGCCCGGCTGGTGAAAAGGCTAATCGCTTCGGCGACCGACAGCGACTCTTCAGGCGCGATCGCGTCGCCGTTGGCGCCGCGCCGAGTGACCGCGGCGGCGATCGCCGCCAGCGGACGCGGCGGCGTAACCGGAGCGTCGGTCGCCGCTGCCAGTTCGATCCCGGCCGCAAGCAGGCTGCGGGCGCGATAGAGATAGGGCGTCAAGCCCGGCTCGGCCGCATACTTGGCCGCGCGATAATGGACAAAACCCGGATTCGTCACCACCCAGGCGCCTAGCGCGGCGATCGCCGCCGGATATTCCGGGGGAATCAGGCCGCCGTGTTCCAGGCGGCAGACGGTGCCCGCCGCCAGCCGCGGATTAAGCTCCCGGCGCGTCCGCCGCAGCGCGTCCAGCGCCGCGTCCAGTTCCTCGATTTCCGTGACGTGGAAGGCGGCGTCCAGCCCCTGCGCCAGGGCGCGGCCAAGATCGCGCGCCAGCCGCTCCGGCCGCGCGCCGGCCACGTCCATGAACTTGACCCCCGCCAGTCTGAGTCCGGCCGCCTCGGCGATTCTCCGCGCTTCGCCGGCCGCGTCCAGATAGCCCGCGCCGATCATCACCGCCGTCCGTTGACGGATTGCGCCGGCGCCCACCAGCCGTCCGAGCGCGGCAACTTGGTCGGGACCGTTGCGCACGGTGGCGTCGGTAAAAGCGGTAATGCCGCCCGCGGCCAATTCCCGGCTGAAATTGCGCGCGCGTGATTCCAGTTCGGCGGCGGTTACCAGCGGCAAGCGGTCCGACAGCCACTGTTCCATCCCGGCGACGAATCCGGTCAGATGACCGCTCGCGTCGCGATCGATCCAGGCGCCCTCGGGCGGCCGGAAGTCCCACGCCTCAAGACCCAGCGCCGCGATCGCGCGGGAGTTCAGCCATGAGGCGTGGAGGGTCTGATGACGCAGGCGCAGCGGATTGCGCGGTGCCGATTGGTCGAGTTCGGCGCGGGTTGGACCGCGCCGCTCCCGAATCAGCGCCTCGTCGCAGCCGAAGGCGCGCAGCCAATTACCGGGTGCGGTCCGGCCGGACACCAGCCGCAGATCGGCCAGCAATTCGCCGATTGTGCGGCAGCGTTGCACGATCGCTCCGGT
>DAHZDR010000427.1 GCA_027403435.1 Deltaproteobacteria bacterium | reverse complement strand
GGCGCGCCGCCCGCCCACGACCAATTGGACGGCGGCGATAATCCATTTTTCATCCCGCTTCGGCCAGACCTCAGTATTATTTACGGCGCGCCCACCGTAGTCAATTTTGCCACGCCGCGCCTTGCGGCGCGATCCGGGCGCGGATTCCGCTCCCGGCGCGCCAGCGGACGGCGTGAGTCGCCGATTGTCGCAATCGCGCCGCCAACTCATGGCATGGCGTTTCGAATGTGTTAGCCTGCATGGCAGCATTTCCATTCGGCGGATTCGCCAGGAGGATTTACCGGTGGCCACCCGGATCGCTATCAACGGCTTCGGCCGTATCGGCCGCATGTTCTTTCGTGCGGCGCTTCATAAAAAAGACCTCGAAGTCGTCGCCGTCAACGATATCACCGACGCCCACACCCTTGCCCATCTGCTCAAATACGACTCGGTGCATGGCGCTCTGCCCCATCAGATCAGGGCCGAGGGCGATCAAATCATGATCGATGGGCGCGCCTTGACCGTGCTGGCCGAGCGCGATCCGGGCAAATTGCCGTGGCGGCGGCTTGGGGTCGAGGTCGTGGTCGAATCCACCGGACTTTTCACCGCGCGCGACAAGGCCGCGCTCCATCTGGGCGCCGGCGCCCGCAAGGTCGTGATCAGCGCGCCCGCCGACGGCGTCGATATCACCCTATGCCTCGGCGTCAATCAGAACGCCTATGACCCGCGCCGTCATGACGTGATATCGAACGCCTCCTGCACCACCAATTGCCTCGCTCCGGTGGCCAAGGTGCTGCACGAAAATTTCGGCATCATGCATGGCCTGATGACCACCGTCCACGCCTACACCCAGGACCAGATGCTGCAAGACGGTCCGCACAAGGACCTGCGCCGCGCGCGCTCGGCCGCGCTCTCGATGGTGCCGACGTCAACCGGCGCGGCCAAGGCGATCGGCCTGGTGCTGCCCGCGCTCCAGGGCAAACTCGACGGAATCGCCATACGCGTGCCGACCCCCAACGTCTCGGTGGTCGATCTGACCGCTGTGCTCGAACGCCCGGCGGACGAAAAATCGGTCAACGCCGCGATGAAAAAGGCCGCCGAAGGCGAACTAAAGGGCATTTTGGAATATTCGGAGGCGCCACTGGTCTCGATCGATTGCAACAACAATCCCCATTCTTCGATTTTCGACGCGCCGCTGACCAGGGTGCTCGACCAGAAATTGGTCAAAGTTTTCTCGTGGTACGACAACGAATGGGGCTACTCGAACCGGCTCGCCGACGTCACCGCCTACGTCGCCGCAAAAGCTTGAGCCGGGCGCGACCGGCGATACTTGGATAAATTCAGGAATCGTTTGCGGCGATGCCAATTCGTTCGATCAGAGAGCTCGCGCTCGGCGGCAAAAAAGTGCTCGTGCGATGCGATTTCAACGTGCCGCTCGAGGCTGGCCGGATTGCCGATCCCAAGCGGATCGAGGCCAGCCTCGACACCATCCGCCACCTGCTGGCGCAGGGCGCCGCGGCCATCCTCTGTTCGCATCTGGGCCGTCCCAAAGAGCGCACGCCCGAACTCAGCCTCAAGCCTGTCGCGGAATATCTGAGCGCGGCGCTGGGCCATAAGGTGACGCTCGCGCCCGATTGTATCGGCGATATTACCGGCCGGATGGTCACGGACCTGGCCTTCGGCCACGCGCTGTTGCTCGAAAACCTGCGCTTCCATCCGGAGGAAGAGGCCAACGACCGCGATTTCGCGCATGAATTGGCGCGCGGCAAGCAAGTTTACGTCAACGACGCCTTCGGCACGGCCCATCGCGCCCACGCTTCGACCGTTGGCGTGACCCGCTTCATCCCGGAGCGCGCGGCCGGCTTCCTGATGCTGCGTGAGCTCGAAGCCTTGCGGGCGCTCACCGAACATCCGGCGCCTCCGTATGTCGCGATCCTGGGCGGCGCGAAAGTCTCAGACAAAATTGGCGTGATTCGCAATCTGATAGCCAAAGTTGACGCGATATTGATTGGCGGCGCCATGGCTTACACGTTTTTGCGCGCCCAAGACGCCGTGGTCGGCAAATCGCGCGTCGAAGAGGATAAAATCGAACTCGCCCGCGAACTGCTGGCCGAGGCCGCCAAACGCAACGTCGCGATCCTGCTGCCAACGGACCATGTCGTCGCGGAGGCGCCCGCACCCGGCCCGACGGTCGCCATCGTGCGCGAAATTCCCGCCGACCGGATGGGCCTCGATATCGGTCCCGCCACCGTCGCCGCGTTCATCGAGCGGCTGCGCGGCGCCAAAACCGTCATCTGGAACGGTCCGCTCGGACTTTTTGAAACGCCCGAGTTCGCCCACGGCACGCTCGCGGTCGGCGCGGCGCTCGCCGACCTTGACGGCGTGATGAGCGTGATCGGCGGTGGCGACACGGCCGCCGCCGTCGCCGGCCATCCGTGGGCCGCCCGGTTCAGCCATATCTCGACCGGCGGCGGCGCCACGCTGGAATATCTCGAAGGAATCGAACTGCCGGGCGTCAAGGCGCTCGAAGTCTGACGGACCAGGCCGCGCGCCCTGACCGAACGCCGCCGCCCGGCCATTTCAGGATAATCGATGCGAAGAAAGCTCTTTGCCGCCAACTGGAAGATGAATCTTACGCCGAACGAGGGCCGGACGCTGATCGCCGGGATTCGCGCGCTCCTCGATCCGCTCGCTGCGCGTCTCGCCCGCGACCGCGACGTGATCGTCGCGCCGGCCTTCCCGGTCCTGGCGGCGGCGGCGCAGGCGCTGGCCGGCGCCTCGATCGCGCTCGGCGCGCAGAACATGCACTTCGAGGAAAAAGGCGCCTTCACCGGCGAGGTTT
>DAHZDR010000422.1 GCA_027403435.1 Deltaproteobacteria bacterium | reverse complement strand
GCGCCGCTCCGGCCATCGTGGCGTCGCCGCCGGTCGAAAGGTCGCCGCCCAGCCGGGCGCCGTACAGCGGCAAGCCGCGGATTGCGCCGAGCTGGATCGCGTCCGCGGCGAAGCCGAAATCGGTGGCGCCGTCGGCGCGCTGGATGGTCACGCGCACGCGGCCGCCGTACAGTTGCGCGCGCATCCGGATTCCCGGCCGGCCGAGCAACAGCGACGCGAGCGTCGGCGTAAGCACCACCGAGGGGCTGCTGAGCATCGTGCGCTCCGCGCCGCCGGCGGTGGAGATCAGCGTCACGTCGTCCAGGCGCGCGCCGAACGGCGGACTCATCCGCTGGCCGGCGTAACGAATCCGGATTTGACAGGGCGCGAGCAGCGACGAGAGCGTGACGCTGTAAGGGAAGGTCGCGATCAGGAAACTCAGGAAAATCGCGGCGCCCGCGAGCGCGTAAAGCGCAATCAGCGGGCGCCGGCGCGCCGCCGCGGCCCCCGTGCCGCGGCCGGCGTCCGCGGTCATCTTTCGCGCCCCAGCGCCGCGCAGGTCATATCGACGTCGTACGCGCGCGCGCCGGGCGCCGTCGGCCGGATATGAAAGGTCGAAACCGTCACCGGCGTCGGCAGCGTCTGCACCGAATAGAGCGCGTTGACCACCTGCGCGAGACTCAGCCCGGAGAGCTTCAAATCGACCACATGCTGATGGAAGCCGCCGGGCAGCGTGCGTTCGGAGGGCGTGATCGAGGAGATTTTCTCGCGGCCGACGCTCTTGGTGAGCGCCTGCTCAACCACCGAAAAGAGCGAGAAATCCTTGCTCGGCACGGTGCGTTTTTCGGTCGCGGCCAGGTCGGTCTTGAGCCGCCCGTACACGCCCATCAGGTCGCGCACCCGCGTCAATTCATGGCGGCGCGCGGCGATCCTGCCGCCGAGATCGCCGCCGAGGCCCGCAATCGGCAGATAGAGGAAATTCCACAGGAAGATCGCGCCCAGTGCCGCGCCGAGCAGGCGCAGCAGCAGTTTCTCGCGCGGATCGCGCTTGTCGTACCAGTGGCGCGCCGCGCCGAGCGCGGGCGCGGCCCGCCGGTGGGCGCGCGCCCGCAGATCGCCGAGCGCTGTGCGGGCCTGGCGCGCCGGTCCGGACGCCGTGATCGCGCGCCGCAGGCGCCCGAGCGGCGCCGCCAGCCAGGCGCCGATTTTTGCGATTCGCTCCGCCATGTTTCAGTCCGCGTCGAGCGCCGCGTCGCTCACCTTGAAATTGATGCGGAATTGGACCTGCCGCGAATCCGCCGACGCGGTGGCGTGCTCGACTTGCACGTCGGTGAAGTTGCGCGAGCGTTCCAGCGCGCGCTTGACCTGATCCACGGTGGCGTACGAATCCGCCGCGCCTTGCGGTTTGACGCCGCCCGCGTCCACCGTGAGATCGTCGATTTGGGCGGGCAGGCCGCGCGGAATCGCGCGTGAAAGATCGAGCAGCACGTCGAGCGGCGAGCCGTGGCCGAGGTTGCCGCCCATCAGCAGCAGCCGCTTGCGCATCGCGGCGATTTTTTCGTCGAGCGCGCGGCTCGCGGTCGCGGGATCGGCGTCGCCCAGGGCGGGTGCGGCGACGGCGATGATCCGCTGGTTCAGCAGATGGATCTGGCGGCCGGCGATCGACAGGCCCAGGAGCAGGTGGAGCAGCGCGAAACCCGCGGCGACCGCCGCGAGTATCGCCGGCGTGCGGATCGGGCCGAGCGCGCCGATTCCGCCGCGCCGGGCGAATTCGCCGGTGCGGAAGTTGAGCAGTTCGAGCGGTTTCGACGGCGCCTCGGCGAGCAGCATCGCGAGACAGGCGGCGAAGCGGATCGGATCCGGCCGAGCGCCGCCGAAAAACGCGGCCGAATCGAAATCGTCAACGTCGCGAATTGGCGCCACGAGCGCCTCGCCAAGCTGTGCGCGGATCGCGGGCGCTGCGGCCGCCGGGCCGGTCAGCACAATTTCGGGCGGATCATGTTCGGAGCCGTGGGCGAGGATCGTCTGGCGCACCGTGCCGACGATCGCGGCCGCGGCGGCCGCCGAAAGCGGCGCGTCGGGGAGCGCGGCGATTCCCTGGCCGACCGTGCGCAACGCCCGCGGCGTGCCGTCCGAATCGATCAACACCATCGAGGTGAAGGCGTGATCGATATCGAGCACCAGATGGGCGCCGCCGCCATGGCCGTTGCGGGCGCGCGCCAGCAGGCCGGCCAGGGCGAGCGCGCCGAGCGTCACCCGTTGGGGATCGAGGCCCGCGCGGGCGAGCAGATCCAGATGCTGGCGGATGTCCCCTTTGCGCGCGAAGGCGGCGATCACCAGCGTTTTGCCGTCCTCGGCGCCGACGCGGGCGAAGGCGACGGCGGCGTTGTCAACCGGGAACGGCAGATGCTCTTCAAGGGCGAACGGCACGACTTGCCTGAG
>DAHZDR010000367.1 GCA_027403435.1 Deltaproteobacteria bacterium | reverse complement strand
CGGCGGCGAGCGCCAGTTCGAGCAGCGTTCCCACGAAGCACGAACCCGGCTCGATCAAGGTGAACAGCGAACGCGAAGTCAATTCCAGCCGCGCCAACGTCCGCTTCAAATAGAGAATTATTTCGTTGACCAGCCAGTCGTCGCGATGTTCGAGTAACGTTCGATCGTAATCGGCGACGCGGCGGCGGTCGCCCTCGGTGCGGAAAATCCAGGTTCCGATCGTCTCCTCGTTGAAGCGCAGATGGCAAATCGCGTCGTCGAGTTCGCGGGCGAGCGCGAGCGGCCAGAAGCGGTCGCCTTGGGCATGGAGTTCGGCGCGATCGGCGGGCGCGGGCGGGCGCGGGCCGTGGACGGTCAGGGATGCGGCGCCGCGGGCGCGGTCTAGTTCGACCGTCAGATTGGCGTAGCTGACGCGATCGGGCGCGATTTGGCGCACAAGTGGCGCCAAGTGGACGCCCCGGGCGTCACGCGGACGCCGCGATTTTTCGGCGAAAAAGCGCGCGCGTTCGTATGCTATGTCGAGCAATTTCGTGCGCGGAACCACTTCGTCAACCAGCCGCCATTCGACCGCCCGACGGCCCCTTACGCCTTCCTGCGTCGTGCTAAAATAGTCCGCGAGGTCTCGCCGCACGCCTCGTTTATCGATCAGTCGCGTCAGTCCGCCGGTGCCGGGCAGCACCGCCAGCAACGGAATTTCCGGCAGCGAGACCTCGGTCGAGCCGTCGTCGGCCATCAACAGATACTCCGTCGCGAGCGCCATCTCGTAGCCGCCGCCGGCGCACGAGCCATTGATAGCGGTAAGCCAGATTTGACCGGAATTGCGTGAAGCGTCCTCAATCGCAATCCGGGTTTCGTTGGTGAAACGGCAAAAGTTGACTTTGAACGGATGGCTGGCTGCGGCCAGCGCGCGGATATTGGCGCCGGCACAAAACACCCGATCGCGCGCGGACGTTATAATGACCGCGCCGACCTCGGGATGCTCGAAGCGCAGCCGTTGCATTGCGTCGTAAAGCTCGATATCGACGCCTAAATCATACGAATTGAGCTTCAACTCATAGCCAGGGAATAGCCCGCCGTCCTCGGCGACGTCGAGCGTGAGCGTCGCCACCGGGCCGTCAACGATCAGCCGCCAATGACGATAACGCTCGGGACGGGTCTGGAAATCGATCACACGGCCCTCCGTCAAGGTCGGATTTCAGCGATTGGAGATGCATTATAATGCATATTTGAGGTTAATTCTGTCAAGCGCGGCGCTTGGCGCTTCGCTTTACCGACCGCCGAGCAGTTTCGGCTGTCCGAAATTTTTTCAATAAAGCTCCACACATACGAGCAAACGGCCAAGTGACGCAGGAGACGGCCCGGACTGCCACTTCATGTACCAATGGCGCCCGTTCCCGCCGCCGCGACGATCCCCAGCAGGTCGCGCAGGGACTCCGCCGGCGTCCGTCCGCTGGTGTCGAGGCGGGCGTCGGCTTTGCCGTAGAGCGGCGCGCGTTGTTCGAGGATTCCGCGCATGTCGGCCATCGCTTGAGCTTCGTCGGCGCCGCCGCGGACGCGATCTTCGCCGGCCTGCCGCACCACGCGCTCCCAATGGTCTTCGGGCGCGGCGGTGAGCCAGACGGTGAAACATCCGCCGCGCAGGATTTCGAAGGCGCCGACTTCGGCGCCCAGTCCGCCGCCGGCGGCGATCACGATATGCGACCGCTCGCGGATCAGCCGTTCCATGGCGCGGCGTTCATAGCGGCGATAACCCGCCTGGCCGAACCGGGCGAAGATTTGCCCGACCGGCGCGCCGGCTGCGCGTTCGATTTCCTGGCTCAGCTCGACGAAGTTCCATCCCAGGTCGGCCGCGAGCTTCGGGCCCAGCGTGCTTTTGCCGGCGCCGCGCAAGCCGATCAGGGCGATTCGCTCAAGCCGTCCGCGGCCGTCGCCGAAGCGCTCCGCCAGGATCGCCGCGGCCTCGGCCAGTTCGGACGGCGACAGGCGGCGGATCCGTTCGGCGATCAGGGCGTATTCGAGCGGCGGCGCGCTTTCGCCGACGAGATTTTCCAGCGGCACGCCGAGCGCGGCGGCGACGCGCCGCAGCAGCGCAATCGAGAGGTTCCCGCGCCCGCTTTCAAGTTCCGCGAGATAACGCTCCGAGACCGCGGAATCGCGGGCGAGCATCCGCCGCGTCATCCCGTGGCGGGCGCGGGCGTTGCGCACGCGTTCGCCGAGGCGGCGCAGATAGTCGGCGCCGTTTTCAGCCTGGAGCGCCGCGTCTCGCGGCCGCGCCTCGTTTGGCATCTTGTCCGTTGTTCGCCGCGTCATCGCCATCCTGGTCGACCATCTGACAGGATACGGAAAAAGGGTTCATTGTAACCAGTCGGCGTTGGGTTATTTGAACCGGCGCAAAGGAGATTAACGTTGGAGGGACGGCGATGACGATGGCCAAACCGGGGCTTGCGGTTCTGGCGGTGGTTTTGGCGTGCGTGTGCTGTCCGCCGGGGGGCGTCTGCTACCCGCTGGGCACGGGCCACGTCTGCGGCGTATCCGGACCGAGCAAGTAGCCAAGGATCCAACTCAACCGGCGCGTGCGGGGGAAAATTCGTTCGGTTTACTGTTCGGTTGTCAACTTTCGTCACCTGTCAGTTGGCGCGCGGGATTTGGGGGAGAAATCATGAACCGTCCGGCAGTTCGTTCAAAAGGATTCGCCGTCGTCGCCTTGTCTCTGCTGGCGTGGATCGGCGCGCCGAACAGCGCGAAGCAGCCGTTGCTGGTCGATTGCACTACGTAGCTGTCGTAGCGATGGACCGCATCGATCATCTGGCTTCGCCGTTCGGCCTGAATTGGTTCTTGAATCTCAAATCTCAACGGAAACCGATCGGTGGATCGGCTTTTTCAGCAAATTGCGGGATATAATGGCGGGCGCGATTAAGCGGGCGCAATCAACGGCGGGAGCGATGGCTGAAGCGAACGGGCAGAAATTCGGCGTGACTGGCGAGGGCGCGGCGCGGGAGCATAACGCGGCGGCGCACTTCATCGATCGCCATCTGGCGCAAGGGCGCGGCGAAAAGATCGCGATAATCGACGACGCCGGCGAATATTCTTATGCCGAACTGGCGGCGCGGGTGAATCGCGCCGGCAACGCGCTCAAAAATCTCGGCGTCGGCGCGGGAGCGCGCGTGATGCTGGCGCTGCTCGACGGAATCGATTTCGCCGCGGTTTTCTGGGGCGCGCTGAAAATCGGCGCGATTCCCGTGCCGGTCAACACGATGCTTGCGGCGGAGGATTACGCGTACCTGCTGGGCGACAGCGCGGCGAAAGCGCTGTGCGTGTCGGCGGCCCTGCTTGAGCGGATACGGCCGGCGCTTGAAGGAAATCCGCATCCGCCGTTAATCATTGTCAGTGGCGGCGTGGGCGCCGCGGGCGCCTATCGATTCGATGAAGTCGTTGGCGCCGCGGACGATCGGCTGGCGGCGGCGCCGGCGCGCCCCGACGAGATCGCCTTCTGGCTCTATTCGTCCGGCTCGACCGGCAAGCCGAAGGCGGTGACGCATCGCCACGGCGCGCTTTTGCCGACCGCCGTCCTGTACGCGGAACGAGTGCTCGGTATCGCGGCTGGCGACGTCTGCTTTTCGGCGTCGAAGATGTTTTTCGCGTATGGATTGGGCAATGCGATGACCTTTCCGCTGCATGCGGGAGCGACCGCCGTGCTGATGGCCGAGCGGCCGACGCCGGCGGCGGTGACGCGCGTGTTGCGGGTCCATCAGCCGACAATTTTCTTTGGCGTGCCGACGCTTTACGCGGGCATTCTGGCGGACGCCGAAAATTCGCGCGC
>DAHZDR010000351.1 GCA_027403435.1 Deltaproteobacteria bacterium | reverse complement strand
CGGCGCACGACCTGGCGCCGCTCATCGACGGCGCACGCCGGCCCGTCCATGTCCAGTCCTTCCGGATCACGGCGGCGCGCGGCGCCGCGCTTGAGACCATGCCCGGAGCGGCGCTGCTGGCCGCCGCGCTCGAAGCGGTCCGCGCCGGTCGCGCGGCGGATGATCCGCTCAACGAACTCACCCTCACCGCCGGCCTCGAATGGCGCGAAACGGCCCTGATCCGCGCCTATCTGGCCGCCGCCTTTCAGATGAAGCTCGCGCCGGCGCGGCCCGCCGCCAATCGTCCCCCGCTGCTCTATCCGCGGCTCGCGCGGCTGTTCGTCGATTGGTTCAGGGCGCGTTTCGATCCCGATCGCGAACCGCGCGAAGACCAGCTTGCCGCGTTGCGCGCCGCCTACTTCGAACAATGCGCCGCGATCGAAAATATCGCCGACGACCGCTTCGCCCGCACGCTGTTCGCGATGGCCGAGGCGACCGTGCGCACCAACTTCTTCCGCGATCCGGCGGGCGCCGATCCGCATATCGCGCTGAAATTCGCCAGCGCGCGGATTCCCCATCTGCCCGATCCCGCGCCGCTCCATGAAATTCACGTCTGCGGCCCTTTGATGGAAGGATGCCATCTGCGCGGCGGCAAAATCGCCCGCGGCGGAATTCGTTACAGCGATCGGCCGGACGATTATCGCGCCGAAATCCTCGACCTGATGAAGACCCAGACGGTCAAGAACGTGATGATCGTCCCGGTGGGCGCGAAAGGCGGCTTCGTCGTCAAGCCGAGCGCCGGCCGCGCGCCCGCGCGCGAAGACGCGGTCGCGGCCTATCGCACGCTGATCGGCGCGATGCTCGATCTCACGGACAACGTGGTTGACGGCCGGATCGCGCCGCCGCCGCGCGTGCGCGTTTACGACGACGACGGTCCGTATCTGGTCGTCGCCGCCGACAAGGGCACCGCGGCCTACTCCGATATCGCCAACGAAATCGCCGTGCGCCGCGGCTTCTGGCTGGGCGACGCCTTCGCCTCCGGCGGCGAGCACGGCTACGACCACAAGCGGATGGGCATCACGGCGCGCGGCGCCTGGGAATCCGCCCGCCGCCATCTGCGCGAGATAGGGCGCGACCCCGACCGCGGCGCGCCGATCACGATGGTCGGAATCGGCGACATGTCGGGCGACGTTTTCGGCAACGGCCTGCTGCGTTCGGACAACGTCAAACTGATCGCCGCCTTCGACCATCGCCAGATTTTCATCGACCCCGATCCCGATCCCAAGCGCGCCTTCGCCGAACGCAAGCGCCTCTATGACCAGCCGAATTCGCAATGGAGCGATTACGCCGCCGGACTGATCAGCGCGGGCGGCGGCGTCTATCGGCGCGGCCAGAAGCGCATCGCGCTCAGCGCCGAGGCGCGCCGCGCGCTCGGCTGCGCCGCGGCGGAAATCGACGCCGACAGCCTCGTTCAGGCGATTCTGCGCGCGCCGGTGGACATGCTCTACAATGGCGGAATCGGCTCCTACGTCCGCGCCAGCGACGAATCCGACGCCGAAGTCGGCGACCACGCCAACGACAACGTCCGCGTCCCGGCGGCCGGCCTGCGCTGCAAAATCGTCGTCGAAGGCGGCAATCTCGGCTTCACCCAGCGCGCGCGCATCGAGTACGCGCTGGCCGGCGGCCGGATCAATAGCGACGCGATCGACAACTCGGCCGGCGTGGATACCTCGGACCACGAGGTCAACCTGAAAATTCTGCTGGCGCCGCTCGTCGCCAGCGGCGCGCTCACCGCCGACGAGCGCAACCGGCGGCTGGCCGCGGCGGTCGATGAAGTCGCCGCAAGCGTGCTCGCCGACAACTACGACCAGGCGCTCTCGCTCAGCCTCGAACAGGCGCGCAGCCGCGCCATGGTGCACGCCTGGCGCGACCATCTGACCGCCCTCGAACGGCGCGGCGCGGCGCGCCGCGAAGAACGGACGCTGCCCTCCCACGAGGAGTTGCGCGATCGGCGCGCGCGCTATCCCGGACTCACCCGGCCCGAACTGGCGTTACTCACCGCCTTGACCAAAATCGATCTCACCAGACAAATCGAAAGCGGCCCGCTGATCGACGACGCCTATCTGACCGAGCGTTTCCTGCGTCCGTATTTTCCCGGCTCGATCGCGCGCGATTTCGCCGGCGCGATTCCCGGCCACGGCTTGCGCCGCGAACTGATCGCGACCCGCGCCGTCAATGAACTGGTCGATATGACCGGCTCGGTGTTCATCTTCAATCTGACCCGCGACTACGGCATCGACCAGGCGCAGGCCGTGCGCGCGTGGCTGATCGCTTCGGGCCTGCTGGACCTGCGCCGGCGCGCGCTGGAGCTTAAGGCCGGCGCCGTGAAACTCAGCGCGGAAGCCGAAGTCGGCGCGTTTCTCGGCCTCGAACGCGTGGCGCGGCGGGTTTCGCAATGGGCGATCGCGCACGCCGGCGCCGCCGCGCCGATCGGGGCCATCGTCGAGCGCCACGGCGCCGCGCTGCCGAAGCTCACCGGCGAATTCGAGGATTTGCTCGCCGCCGGCGAACGCGAACGCTTCGAACTCGCGTACCGGAATCTGCGCGCCACCGTCCATCAGGAGCAACTTGCCCATGAACTGGCCCGCCTCGATTTCGCCGACCATCTGCTGAACGTGCTGAGCCTCGCCTTCGACGCCGGCCGCGATCCACTTGCGGTCGCCCGCGCCTATTTCGCCTTGAGCGAAAGAATCGAATTTGCCCGTCTGGAAAGCGCGATCGAATCGCTCAGCAGCGAGGATCGATGGGAACGGCGGGCGGCGCGCGACCTGGCCAGCGAATTGATCTGGGCGCGCAACCAGCTTTGCCGGTCGATTCTCGACGCCGCCGGCGACGACGACGCCCTGCCGATGGCCGAGCGGATCGCGAAAGGCCGCGAACGCCGCGCCGCCGAGGTCGAACGGCTGATGGGCGAACTGCGCTCGATGCCTGCCGTCGGCTTGCCGCCGTTGCAGGTGACGGTGCGGGCGGTGGCGCGGCTGGCCGCCAACAGTTAGCGCTTGGCGGCCGGAATCACGGCCACGCTGAATCCGGCATGAACCGGATCGCGCGCGATTCGGCGCGCACGATTCGCCTCCGTTAGCCGGAGGCGTTGGCGCCCGCGGACAGGTTCGCGACCGCCGCGGGCTGGGTCGCGGCGGCTGCGGCGCCCGCGGCCGCAAGCATTTTCAAATCCTGGTACATCCGCACTCCCGCCGCGGTGAAAAACGCGTTGGTCGCGAAATTCACCGTTACCGCCGCGAGATCGATCGCCATCAGCGCCGTTCCCGACAGTCCGGTCAGCATCGCCACCGGCCCGACGATCAGACTGACCGCGACGAAGAAAATCGCCGCCCAGGAATTGTAGCCCGACCATACCGCGAGAAAGACCACGATTCGCGTGGCCGCGCGGAAAAACCGCTTGCGCAGCAGGTCCCGGCTATACAATAGCGCGTGAAAGCTATGCTGATTGTCGAATATCAGGGCGTATGGCGCAAAATATAGCCATAGATAAAGCAGCGCGCCGAACACCATCAGCGTGACCATCGCGAGATAAATCAGCGCCGCCAGCCACCATTGCCCGACCACGATATCGATCGGCAGCAGCGCGAACGCCAACGACGGTATCGCAAGCTGGAGTATCACCACCCAGGCATAGGCGGGGATTTTCGTCACAGCCTCGCGATAGACCGCAAGCGCCTCGCTCAGACTGCCGGCTTCGCTTTGGTTTTCCTGAAGGCGGCGAATCACGATTAACACCAGTAAATTCCCCGCCAGCGTCAGAACCACGAAGGCGGCCTTGAATAGCCGCATCGTCCACGGTCCGAACAGCGGCGCCGCCGCCGGCGCCGCGGCCGCGGCGGGCGGATAAGGCGCCTGCGCCGGAACCATCGCAACGCTGCGCACGCCGGGCGCGAAATGCCGCGCCAACTGATGCTGCAGGTTGATCGCTTCAGGCAACAGGCAGAGCGCCGCCAGCACCACCGCTGGAGCCAGCGCCAACGCGAACGTCCGCCAGTTGCCGAGCAGGTCATTGACCGCGTTGGCCAGATAAATGAAGCTGCCTTTTAGCCGGGGTTGCATAGGCCCGAATGAAAGTGTCATCACGTGCCGGCTAAGACAAGACGCGACCGGCGGCGTGAGCGAAAATTGTAGAGGATCAAGCGCCGGAAACCTCGCTATAATGACGGCGCGGGTGAATCTTTCACGACCTATAATCGCCAACCATGAGCGACAATGATCGAACCGCGCAAATTGCGCATGAAAACCGGATGATCCGCCGCCTGCGCTTTCTGGTCGAACTCACTTTCGCGACGATTGCGCAGGACGATTCGATCACGCTCGATCAGGCCTGGGATCACGTGCGCGCGCTCAAGGCCGCCGCGGTCGCGATGTTTCCGGGCAAGGACGACACCTTCGATCTGATTTATTTGCCGCGCTTTTCGCGACTGCTCGCCGAGCGCTACCGTGTCAATTAGGCCGCCGTCCCGCGCCCTCCGCCGGCTTCGCGCGATTGCGCCGTGGCCCGCGCCACGCCCGGTCGCGATCGGTTTTGACACGCATATTCGCGCGCTGAAGCCGGCGCGCATCGGCGGCGGCGACTATCTGCTGCCGGGATTTCTCGATTTGCAGATCAATGGCGCCTACGGTATCGACGTGATGTCGGCGACCGCCGGCGACCTGCTGCTGCTGGCCGAGCGGCTGGCGCGCGAGGGCGTCGCCGCATGGCTGCCGACGGTGATCACCGCCCCGCTTGAGGTGATTGAACGGATCGACGGCGTGGTCGCCGCGGCGATCGCAATGCAGACCGAAGCGGCGCGATCGGCTGAAGCCGGGCGCCGGCTGGGCGCCACGATCCTCGGCACGCATCTGGAGGGGCCGTTTATTTCGCCTCGGCGCCTCGGCGCTCATCCTCCTCTGGCGCTGGCGCCGCGCGGACCGGCCCTGCGCCGGATTCTCGGCTTGCGGACGCCGCGCCTGATCACGATTGCGCCGGAACTCGACGGCGCGCTCGGCGCGATTCGGCGGATTACGTCGCACGGCATCGCGGTGTCGATCGGCCATACCGACGCAACTTTCGCGCAAGCCGCCGCCGGCGTCGCGGCGGGCGCGCGGATGTTCACGCATCTGTTCAACGCGATGCCGCCGTTGCACCATCGCGCTCCCGGCCCGATCGGCGTGGCGCTGCCGCGCGCATGCGCGGCGCGCGCGGCGATAATCGCCGACGGCGCGCATCTCGATCCGGCGGTCGTCCAAATCGTCTATCAGGCGCGCGGTCCCGCCGGCGTCATTCTGACCACCGACCGGGTCGCTCCGGCCGGCGCGGGCCAACGCGGCGGCCAGGCGATCTTCGGCGGCGCGCGCACCGGCGTGACGATTCGCGGCGGCGCCGCGCGGTTGCCCGACGGCACGCTCGCGGGCGGCGCGGCCACGATGCTCGAAATGGCGCGGCGCATCTTTCCGGAATTCACCCGCGATGACCTGTCGGCGCTGGGCCAAATCACCGCGGGCAACGCCGCCGAAACGCTGGGCATTCGCGATCGCGGCCGCATCGCGCCGCGGGCGCGCGCGGACTTTGTGCTGTTGGACCGCAATTTGAGTTTGAAGGCGGTTTTTCTCGGCGGACACGAGCTTACCTGAGCCACGCCGCCGATTGTCACACTTGCGATGGACACAATCGTCATCGGCGCCTCAATCCCGCTCAGCGGCGCCTATCAGCCGTATGGCCGTCAGATCGAGACGGCGCTCCGCTTGTTCGAAGCCGACGCCAACGCCGGTCTGGCCGAAAAAATCATGGGCCGCCGATGCGCGATCGCGCTCGAATTGCGCGACGACCGCAGCCGCCGCGACCGGACCGGCGAAATCTACCGCTGGCTATGCGCCGAGCGTGGCGCCGATATTCTGCTCGGCCCGTACTCGACCGGCCTGACGCGGGTGGCCGCGCAAATCGCCGAAGAACGCGGCCGCGTGATGCTCAATCACGGCGGCGCGGGAGACGATTTGCATGACGGCGCGGCGCGGATGCTGGTGGGCGTGCTGACGCCCGCAAGCGAGTATCTGACGGGGTTCGTCGGCCTGCTGACGACGCTCAAGCTCATGCGCAAACGGCTCGCGATCGTCGCCGCGCCGACGCCCTTTGCGCTGGCCGCGGCCGAAGGCGCCGAACGCGCCTGCGCCGAACGCCGCGCATGGCTGCACGGGGTGCGGCTGCGCGTGAAATTCCGTGGCCGGTTCGACCCCGCGGCCACGCCCGCGACGCTCCAGCCCGCGTTCAGGCGCAATCGCGTCAATGCGCTGCTTAGCGTGGGCGGATACGAGCATGACCTGGCCGCGATGCGCTTTGCGATCGCGCCGAGCCTGAATCTGCCGGTGCTGGGATGCGTCGCGGCGGGCGTGGCGCGGTTCGGCGCCGATTTGGGCGCCAGCGCGGACGGCATCGTCGGTCCCAGCCAATGGGAAGAGGAGCTTGCAATAACGCCGGAAATCGGCCCGGCGCCGGGCGAATTCGCGCGCCAGATGCGCGCGCGGATGGGCGGCGCGCCATGCGATTATCCGGCCGCGCAGGCCTATGCGGCGGGCTTGATCGCGCTGGCGGCGCTGCGCGAAAGCGCGGCGGCGGGCGCGATCGAACAGCCGCGCCTGCGTGAGGCGCTCGCGCGCCTCAGCGTGAAGACCCTGTTCGGCGACTTCGCGATCGATCGGGCAAACGGCCGGCAAATTGCGCATCGGATGCTGCTCGTGCAATGGCATCGCGGACGCAAAATGATGATCGATCCCGCGGCCCTGGACGAACGCGGCGATCTGGAATTTCCGTCGGGATGGCGGCTGATGGTGGCCTCGCTAAACTATCTGCGGATAGGGCGGCGGAAGCCTGAAGATGCGCCGCCGGGGGATGCGGAGGATGACGACAAAAGTTGAGGTGCGCCTGAAGGGCGCCGCGCCGCATTACGCGGTTGGCCTGATGTCCGGCACGTCGCATGACGGCGTCAGCGCGGCGGTGGTCGAGCTGGACCAGCGACGGACGCCGCCGGCGCGCGCGCTGGCGTTCGCGACTTACGCCTATCCGGCGCGGTTCCGGACGCGGCTGCTCGCGGCGAGCGCGGACGAAAAATTAGGCGCGGGCGAGCTTTCGCAGCTTAATTTCGCGCTTGGCGCCGCGTTTGGGCGCGCGGCCCTGGCGATTATGCGACGCGCCGGAACCGCGCCCGCACGCATCAGCTTTATCGGCTCGCACGGCCATACGTTTTTCCATCTGCCGCCGCGCCGCGCCGGACGGGGCGAAACGCCCTCGACGCTGCAATTGGGCGAAGCGGCGATGATCGCGGCGATGACCGGCGTGCCGGTCGTGGCGGATTTTCGTCCGATGGACATGGCGGTCGGCGGCGAGGCCGCGCCCTTGGCGCCGCTGGCCCATCTATGGCTCTTCGGCGACCGCCGGCTGGGCCGGGTGATCCAGAATATCGGCGGAATCGGCAACGCCACCTATCTGCCGCCGCGCGCGCGGGTTGGCGACGCGCGCCTGATCGCCTTCGACACCGGACCGGGCGGCGGCCTGATCGACGCCTTCGCCTCACGGCTGACCGCGGGACGGATGCGGATGGATCGCGACGGGCGGATGGCCGCGCGCGGGCGCATTGCCGACCCGCTGCTGGCCGAATTGCTACGCCATCCGTATTTCCGCCGGCGACCGCCGAAATCGACCGGACGCGAGGAGTTCGGCGCGCCGATGGCCGAGCGAATCGCCGCGCGCGCCAGCGCATTGGGCGTCACGGACAACGACCTGATGGCCACGGTCACGGCGCTCACGGCGCGTTCGATCGCCGAGGCCTGCCGCCGCTTTATCCAGCCGCTCGGGCGGGTTGACGAGTTGATCGCGACCGGCGGCGGCGCGCGCAATCCGACGCTGCTGCGGATGATCGCCGAGGCGCTGGCGGGCGTCGCGGTCGCGACCGCGGATCGCGCCGGCGTCGATGGCGACGCGCTCGAAGCGCTGGCTTTTGCGATTCTGGGCTACGAGTTCCTGCGCGGGCGGCCGGGCAATCTTCCGAGCGTTACGGGCGCGCGCCAGCCGGCGATCCTCGGCAAGCTCACGCTGCCGCCGCCGACCGGCCGCGGCAAGTAAGCGCCGGGCGCGGCCAGGGAACCTCGGCGCCAGTCAGGTGGTCGTGCCGACGGAGTCCGCGCAGGGAAGCATCCCGGGATGCTTCGCTCCGGCGGCCTCCGCTTAGTAATGACCGGGCATGGCGCCCGAAATGACCGGATGGACCTGGTGCGGAGCTTCCCTAGGCGAAATAGCCGCTTTTGAAG
>DAHZDR010000314.1 GCA_027403435.1 Deltaproteobacteria bacterium | reverse complement strand
GGCGCGCCGCCCGCCAGCTCCACCGCACCGTCGGCGGCGATCGCGGTCAGATGCTCGTCGCCGAATTGCGCCCGGCTCGGCGCGATTTCCGCGATCTTCACCCGATCGATATCAAGCTGCCAGGTCGCCACGAGCGGTTGCAGCGTTTTCGCCACGACGATCAGGCGGCCATGGCCAACCGAGCCGACGGTGAAGGTCAGCGGGCCGACCGTCGCGCCCCGCCCGGCGAGTTTGATCGTTCCGTTCAGGTCGCCGACTGGCGGCGCCTTGCCGTCCGGCAAATTAACGTTCACGCCGCTCAGCGCGACGCTGCCGTCGAGCGCGGGCTGGCCGTTGGCGAACGCGACCGCGCCATGAATCTCCGCGGCGCCGCGCGGACGGTACTTCGCGGCGGCCGGCGCCAGCTTCGCCAGCGGCGCCACCTCAAAGCGGTTGGTATTGATCCGCGCGCCGATCGCGCCCGGTTGCAACACAATCTTGGTCATTTTGGCCTGGAGATCGGCGAGCGTCAGATTGGCTTCGCGCACCTTGAGTTCGCCGTTCGATTGTTCGCCGTCCGCCGTCGCCTTGAACGCCACTCCGGCGGGCTTGTCGAACGCGGCGGCCCAGGCGATTTCATCAGGCGTCAGATCCGCCGCCACGGCGAAACGCGGCGCGCTGGCCGTGCCGTCGATCCGCGCGGTCACGCTCAGCGGCCCGGTCGCCTTGAGCGGCGCTGGCAACGCCTTGGCCAACCGCGGAATCGCCTTGAGCTGGGCCAGCGTCAGCGGCCCGACTTGCGCCCGCAGCTTCAGCGCGGCCGCCGACGCGTCGATTCGCCCGTCGCGCTCGAGCGGCCCGGCGGTTCCGCTCACCGTGAGATTTTGCGACTTGCCCAGCGCCGCCAGCGCCAGCGTTACGTCAAACGGCGCGTCGAAACGGAAATTGCGCACCAGCAA
Organism: Deltaproteobacteria bacterium; assembly: GCA_027403435.1. Lineage (GTDB taxonomy): Bacteria > Desulfobacterota > Binatia > Binatales > Binataceae > JADMIL01. Next base: position 8,759 of record DAHZDR010000314.1, on the reverse strand, counting down.
ATCGACCGCGTCGATCCGGAGCGGCGCGCCGCCCGCCGCCAGGTCCTGATAGACGACCGTACCCTGACTGATGGTGAAGGCGCGCACCGCGAGCGCGTCCAGATTGCGCGCGCGCCGCCGCGCGCTGGGCGTCGTCCGCGACGGCGAGGCGCTGGACGCTCCCGGCGCGATGGCGAGACCGGCGGCGGACGCCGGCGCGCCGGCCATCGCCGGCGCGGATTTTTTGCCGATCGTGCCGACGTTGAGCGCCCCCGCGCGATCCCGGACGATCCGCACCCGCGGCTGGACCAGCAGCAGCTCGATGACATGCAGCCGCCGGGCCAGCAGCGGCAACAGCTCGACCTTGAGATATACGTTATCGGCCTGAACGAACGGCTTGGGCGAAAACGCCGGATCGTCGGCGATCTTCACGTCCTTCAGATTGATCGCGACGCCCCAGCCGAGACTGGCGGCGATCGCGCCAACCTCAACTTCGCGGCCGAGCGCGTTGCTGGCGGCGGCCAGAATCCGGCCGCGCTGGCTGGCGATGATCGAATCAAGATTCAAAACGGCGTAGCCCAGCGCCGCCGCGACGATCAGAATCAGCGCGCCGGCCAGTGCGCCCACAATTTTCAGGCTCTTGCGCATTGCTACTCCTTGCCGGTTTCGAAAATTGCGCCCAATCTATCGAAATCGTGCTCAATCTATCAATGAGATGTACGGCAACGCTTTCGTCAAGCCGCGCCCGCACGGATCGCGGCGAACGCCGCGGCGAATTCCGCGCGCATCAGGAGGGCCAGCCGCCGCTCGTAATCGTCGAGCGAGACGATTCCGACCCGGCGCATCCCGGCGATATTGATCGTCGAAGGATGCATCAGCGGAATGATCCGCACGCCCGCCGCCGACTCGATCGGCCGGCCATGCGCTGCGGCCAGCTTGAGCGGACGGCCGACCGCGGCCGCCGCCGCGCGCGCGCCGAACGCCAGGATCAGCCGCGGCCGGATCAACTCCAGTTCGACGCGCAGATGGCGGCTGACGCATCGCGAGTTCTCGCCCGCCGTGGGCGATCGATTGGCGCCGCTGGCGGACGCCGGCCAGCATTTCACCGTATCGCTGAAGTACAATAGCTCTTCCGGCTCGATTTCGAGCGGCGCCGCGGCCCGCGCGAAGGCGCGGCGAATCGTCAAATTACGCGGATTCGAAAAGGGCCGCCCCTGTTCGAGCGAGACGCGCCCCGGCGCTTCGCCAAGGATCATCAGGCCAAAACGGGCGGCGCCGCGCCGGCCCAGCGGAAATTTTCGCCACGGCGCGATCGTCGCGCATTCGCGACAGCGATCGACGCTCCGCCAGAAACCCAGCAAGCGGCGGTCAAGCGCGGCGGTTGGGTCCATCGGGGCGCTCCCGCCCGGTCCGCAAATTGCCGGTCGGTTTCATCGATACGCTCAAACTGTCGATAATCGCGATCCACGCGGCGCGCGCGCATAGCCTTCCGCGCGCCGCGCCGTCATGATTGATATTATCCAGTATGCCAGAGTCGCTCACTCCAGTTTCGCGCCTATGGCAAAGAAAGCAAAATCGAAACTCGCGCGCGAGGAACGGCAACCGGCGCCGTCCCCGGTATTCGCCTCGCCATTCAAGGACCTCGGCAAGCTGATTGCCGGGCGCGCCGTAACGCGGCCCGAACCGCCGGCGGCGCCGCCGCGGCCAGCGCCACGGCCGGCGACGGTTGCCGTTCCGACCGCTCCGGCGTCCGCGCCCGACGACGACGCGCGGATCCTGCGCGAGGCGCTGGCCGGCGTGCGGCCGTTAGGCGCCGGACGGGCGGAACGAATAACGCCGACCCCGCCGTTCAAACGCGAAATTATCAGCGAGGACGCCGAGGTGCTGGCCGAGCTGTCGGATCTCGTCTCAGGCCAGGGCGCGTTTTCGCTGACCGAGACCGATGAATACGTTGAAGGCGCGCGGCTCGGTCTCGATCCGCGGCTGGTGACGCAGCTCCGCCACGGCGAATTTTCCATCCAGGCCCATCTGGACTTGCATGGAATGACGCAGCCGGACGCGCGGGAGGCGTTGACCGCCTTTATCGTCCAATCGGTGCGCCAGGGGCGCCGCGCGGTGCTGATCGTGCATGGCCGCGGCTTGCGCTCGCCGGGCGGTCAGGCCGTCCTCAAGCATGCGACGGCGCAATGGCTTTCGCATGGCGTGGCTGGCGGCTACGTGCTCGCGTTCGCGACCGCGCGACCCAGCGACGGCGGCGCCGGAGCGGTCTATGTGCTGCTCAGGCGGGATCGGCGGCGGGCGCGCTTCGACGTGCTCGAGGGCGCCAGGCGGCGCCTGTGAGCCGTTCATGGCGACCGGCCTGAAATGAAAACGGGACTCCTTGCGGAGCCCCGTTTTACCTGTCCTGGTTGGCTTTTGTTACATCTTGCCGAGCAAAAAGAACGACATGACCAGCGAGTACAAAGTCAGCGATTCGACGAACGCCAAACCGATAATCATCGGCACGAAAAGCTGATTCGTGCTGTTGGGATTGCGCCCGATCGATTCCATCGCCGCGGCCGCCAGCCGGCCCTGGCCAAGGCCGCAGCCAAACGCGGCGAGACCAAGGCCCAACCCGATGCCGAGGCCAATCAGGCCCGCGCCCGGGCCATGACCGCCGCCCGCGGCGCTCTGCTGCGCCAGCGCGCCGACCGGCGACGCCAGCAGCATCCCGATCGCCAAAACCACCAACATCCAACTTCTGCGAAGCATTTTCGCTCCTCCTTGATTACCGCGCCTGCTATTCGGCCCTAAGCTATCTAACCCAGCCTTCTATCATCTACCACCACTTCGGCCGGACCGAATTCCGGTCGCGGAATAAACTCTTGTCTTGATTCCCGATGCGTCCGCGGCGCCGATTTCGGCGCCTTCAGGCGTCCATCTGACGGCCGAGGCCGTCCGTCAATGCTCCGCGCTGGCCATCCGCACGTAGCTGACCGCCAGAATCGTGAAGACCAACGCCTGCACGATACAGACAATCGCGCCCAGCGCATAGAACGCCAGCGGAAACACCAGGTAGGTGAGGCCAGTGAACAGGCCGAGCACCTGATGGTCGGCGAACATGTTGGCGAACAGACGAACGCCGAGCGAAAACGGCCGGAACAGATTGTCCGCCACTTCGATCGGCATCATCAGCGGCGTCAGCACCAGCATCGGACCGAGAAAACTCTTCAGGTAGTGCGCGCCCTGCGATTTGAAGCCTTGATAAAGGTAATAAAAGAAGCAGATGGCGCCGAGGGCGAAAGTCAGATTGGTGTCGTTGGTCGGCGGTTCCATCCCCGGGATCAAACCGAGGAAATTGGCCGTCAGGATAAAGACGAAAAGCGCGCCGAAGAACGGCACGAAGCGGCGCGATCCGTGCAATTCCGAAACGTTGGCGACGAAGCCGTCGAGCCACTCCGTAATGACCTCGCCGACCGCGCGCAGCGACATCCCGTGGTCGGGAATCGTGGGATCGACGGCGGCGTTGATCGCGCGGCGCGCCAGCAGGGCGAAAACAATCAGAATCGCCATCACCAGCCAGGTGCCGACCAGTACCGGCGGCAGGCCGCCCAGATGGTCGCCAATTATTTCGATGAAATTTACCGGTTTCAAGCCTGCTGGTCCTCCGGACGCACCAACGCGCCGCGCGTCGAAGCGCGCCAGGTTTCAATAAAGATCGCGACGAACTGAGTCAAGGCGCCGGCCATAAAACCGGCTGGATCGAGATGGGTCGTGGTTATCAGGAAATAAGCCAGCACAATAAAGACCAACATCTTGAGCGGCGCCAGAATCACCCCGGCCGTACCCACGCCGCCGCCTTGCGCCAGCGCGATGATCGCCCGGCCGACCAGCGTGAGCGCCGCCAGGTTGGCGATCATCAGCGCGCCGCCGGCCAGACAGCCGAAGGCTGCGGCGCGCGAATCCGCCGCCAGTATCAGGATGGCGAATGTCACCGTCAGCAACGCGGTGGTCCGCTGGATCGCGCCCAGCGCCGGCGTCCGCCAGTTCATTCAATCACCGCGTTGGAAATTTTTGAGCTCGACCACCAGCCGGTACATCCCGATGAACGTGCCGAGCAGCACGCCGGAAACCGCCAGGGCCGGCGCGATGCGAAAATATTCGTCGAGGTAATAGCCCAGAATCGCGCCGCCCAGGATGGGCGAGAAAAACTCCGCTCCGATCGCGGCGAAGCGCCACATCCGCGCGCTCGGGATGCCGTTCGTGGCCATGATGCAAGCGGTGCGGCGCAACCGCCGCCTCAGCCGGCCGCCAGCGCCGCGCGCGCGGCTTCGAGAGTCGCGTCGAGGTCGGCCTCGCGATGCGCCAGCGAGACGAACAGCGCTTCGAACTGGGAAGGCGGCAGGTTGACGCCACGGTCGAACATCGCATGAAAAAATCGGGCGAAGGCCTCCGGATCGGCCCGGCGGGCGCTTGCGCCGTCGCTCACTCTATCAGTTCCGAGGAACAGGGTTAACAACGAACCCGCCCGATTGACGCATCCGATGCGGCCGGTTTCTTTGAGCGCCGCCGCCAAGCCCGCCGCCAGCCGCGCGCCCGCGCTTTCGAGCCTTGCGTAAACCTCTGGATCGGCGAGCAATTTTAGCGTTTCGAGACCCGCGCGCGTCGCCAGCGGATGACCCGAGAGCGTGCCCGCCTGATAGACCGGTCCGACCGGCGCCAGCAGATCCATCAACTCGGCGCGGCCCGCGATCGCGCCCATCGGCAACCCGCCGCCGATAATTTTGCCGAGCATCACCAGGTCGGGTTCAGCCTGGTATAGCTCGTATGCGGCGCCATAACGCAGGCGAAAGCCGGTGATCACCTCGTCGCAAATCAGCAGCGCGCCGTGGCGATGGACCAGCTCGCCGAGTTGCTTCAAAAAGCCCGGCGCCGGCGGCACGACGCCCATGTTCGCCGCCAGCGGCTCGACGATCACCGCGGCGATCGCCCTGGGATCGGCGGCGAAATAATTTTCGACCGCGGCGAGCGAATTGTAGGGCGCGACGCGCGTTAGCGCCGCCAGCGCCTCCGGCACGCCAGCGCAATCCGGCACGCCGAGCGTCATCGCGCCGGACCCCGCGCGCACCAGCAGGGCGTCGCTGTGGCCGTGGTAGCAGCCGTCGAATTTGATAATCCCGGAACGTCCGGTGGCGGCCCGCGCGATCCGCAGCGCGGTCATGCCGGCTTCGGTGCCCGAGCTGACCAGCCGCACCTTTTCGGCGATCGGAATCGCCGCCGCGATCCGCTCCGCCAGTTCGACCTCGAGTTCGGTCGGCGCGCCGAACGAAAAACCCCGCGTCGCCTGGTCCGTCACGGCAGCCACGATCGCCGGATGGGCATGGCCGAGAATCGCGGGTCCATAGGAGCCGACGTAATCGATCAGCCGGTTGCCGTCGGCGTCGAACAGGTAAGCGCCTTCCCCCCGATGGATAAAGCGTGGCGCGCCGCCGACCGCGCGCCAGGCCCGCACCGGTGAATTTACCGCGCCAGGAATATGCTGCGCCGCGCGCCGGAACAGCGCTTGTGAGTTTTTGGTTGGCGGGTTCATCGGGATTCGCTTTGGTGGGTGCGCCTTGGCCGACGGCGCCGTTGGCCACCACGATTTATCATTGCGCGCGGATGATCAAGCGGGCGCGCGGCAAGATCCGGGTGATCGGGCAAGTTGGCTTCTGAAGCCATTTTCCGGTGAGAGCGCGAATTCACTAAAAGGCAAGAAGCTTTCTGATTTTTTTTGTCGAAAAATTTTCCGTGAAAAATCACAGGCTTCTATCCCCCGCGACGAGGCGCCTTGTATGAACGCGCAAAAAAATTTACACCGATGACTTCGCCACCAGACCGGCACGGACGCCGGGAGGTTTTTGAAGCGAATCTGGCGGCGATCGTAATCGTGGCCAACAGGCGCGAGCGCAGGGTTTCCAGTCGTTTTTGTTCAGTAAAGTGTGGGGCGGGGTGCGGCGGTTCAACCGGTGAGTTGATAGCTGTGCGACTGTTTTTGCGGAACGCGCGCGGGCGCGGTCGAATTTTGAATTATCAACAGGTGTGGATGGGGTTGTGAGTAAGTCGCGCACCAAATTTGGCGGGCAACCCGGCGTCGCGGGGAACGGCGCCCTAACACTCGAGGGGGGTACGGCATGAACGAGGTCTGGCAAAAAGCCACTGACCGAATTCGCGAAACTTTGGGACAGGTTAGTTACGAGACCTGGATACAACCGCTCAATTTCGTGGAGTTGCGGGAGCGCACGGCGACGATCGAAGCCCCCAATCGGTTTTTCTGCGAATGGGTGGGCGATCGTTACCACGAGGTGCTGCGCGATTCGCTCTCCGCCGAAGCGGGCGAGCCGATTGTGGTGAAATTAACCTTCGACGCCGAAGCGTTGCCGACGCGCGCGCGCGTCGACGCGCCGGTCAAGCCCGCGCCGGCGCCGTCACGGCCGGCGCCGGCGGCCGGCGGCGATCTGCATCCGGGCTTGCCGCCGCGCTATGTCTTCAACGAATTCGTGGTTGGTGCAAGCAATCAGTTCGCGCACGCGGCGGCGCGCGCGGTGGCCCATCAGCCGGGTGATAAATACAACCCGCTGTTCATTTATGGCGGCGTCGGACTGGGCAAGACCCATCTGGCGACGGCGATCGGGCATCATATATGGGCGACGGGCAACGGCCGCTGCAAGGTGCTGTTCATGCCGGCCGAAGTCTTCATGAACGAATTGATCAACTCCATCCGGCGCGATCGGATGGGCGATTTCAAGGAGAAATTCCGGCGCGTTGACGCCCTGATTCTCGACGACGTGCAGTTCCTGGCCGGCCGCGAACGGACCCAGGAGGAATTTTTTCACACCTTCAATTCGCTGCACTCCGAGCGCCATCAGATTGTGCTGACTTCGGACAAGACGCCGAAGGAGATCAACGGCCTCGAAGATCGGCTGCGCAATCGCTTCGAGTCCGGCCTGATCGCCGATATCGCGCCGCCGGACCTGGAGACGCGGGTCGCGATTATCCAGAAAAAGGCGGCGCTGGAAAATCTGCCGTTGCCGGCGGAAGCCGCCCTGTATATCGCGCAGAACGTTTCAGCCAACGTGCGCGAACTGGAGGGCTGCCTGACGCGGATCGCGGCGCTCGCCTCGATCGACAAATCGCCCATCACCACGGATTTCGCCCGGATGGCCCTGCGCGACCTGATTCGCACGCACGAGCCGAAACCCGATATCGAAACCATCCAGAAAATCGTCGCGGATTTCTTCCATATCCGGCTGCTCGACCTGAAGTCGAAGAAACGCACGCAACATATCGCCTTCTGCCGGCAGGTGGCGATGTATCTGTGCCGCAAGCTGACGGAATCCTCGTTCCCGGCGATCGGCGAGTCCTTCGGCCGCGACCATTCGACCGTGATTCACGCGCATAATCTGATCGCGCGGCGGATCGCGAACGATTCGGCGTTTCGCTTCTCGATCGATAAAATCGAACGGGAGTTGAAGACCACTCAAGCCAACGCCGCCTGAGCGGTTGGGCTGATGGAGCGGCCTGTTGAGAAAGTCTGGACAAATGCCCGGGTATGCACAGAGCGAACCTAAGGCGGCCGTGAAGCGGCTTCCATACGGTTTTTCATCAACAGATTATACCCAGGAAAAAGCCTTTAATTTACGAAGCTTTTCCACGGTTATGCACAAATCAACAGGCGCTACTGATTGTACTGATCCTTTCTCCATAAAGATAAAGATCAGGATCAGTAGTCGCGTATGTTACTGGTGATAAATGGAACTGGTCATAGATCGAATCGCTCTTTTGAACGGGCTGGCGATGGTCCAGGGAATCGTCGAGCGGCGTAACACCGTGCCGATCCTGGGCCATGTGCTGCTCGAACCCGAGGACAACCGGCTGCGCCTTTCCGCCACCGACCTCGAGGTGGGAATCCGCACTGAGATCGCCTGCTCGCGGGCCGACAAGGGCGGTTTGACGCTCAATGCGCGCAAGCTTTTCGAAGTGGTGCGCGAGGCCGAAGGCGCCGAGGTCACGCTCAAGTCGCTCGACGGCGATTGGTTCGAGCTGCGCTGCGGACGGGCGCGGTTCAAAATGATGGGGCTGGATCCGCGCAGTTTTCCGGCGATGCCCGCGCAGGCGTCGAAGCAGGAACCGCTGGGCGGCCGCAAGCCGGTCAAGGGCGAACTGACGATCGCCAGCGAGGTCCTGGCGGCGCTGATCGATCGGACGATTTTCGCCGTCAGCCCCGACGAAGCCCGTTACAACCTGAGCGGCGTTTATGTCGAAGCGGCCGAGGGTTTGGGCGTGCGCATGGTCGCGACCGACGGCCATCGCCTGGCGCTGGTGGATCGCGAGGCTCCCGGCTTCGTGATGGAAGGCGGAGCGATTATTCCGCGCAAGGGTTTGGCGGAATTGCGTAAACTGCTCGATCAGGCCGGCGAAGCCGAAGTAAAACTGAGTATCGACGGCCAGCTCGCATGGCTCAAGCGGGGCTCCTCGGAAGTTTCGATGCGGCTGGTGGAGGGCGAGTTTCCCGACTATCGCGGCGTCATTCCGAAAGAGTCGCGCTACCAGATCGCGGTCGGACGCGACGCGCTGCTGCGCGCAATCAAGCGCGCGATGATTTTCTCGAACGAGCGCTATCATGGCGTGAAGCTCGCCTTTTCGGCCGGCAGCATGACGGTTTCGTCGGCCAGTCCCGAAGTCGGCGAGGCCAGCGAAACGCTCGACGTCGAATTCGGCGGCGCGGATTTTTCGATCGGCTTCAACGCCGCCTATATGCA
>DAHZDR010000292.1 GCA_027403435.1 Deltaproteobacteria bacterium | reverse complement strand
AATTGGCGCCGACGAGGCGCTGAAGCTGGGCATGGTCAATCGGGTGGTGCCGGGCGCGTCGCTAAGCGAAGAAGTCGAGACGTTCGCGCGGCGAATCGCGGCTGGCCCGCTGGTGGCCTATGCCCACATGAAGGCGCATCTGAATCTGGCGCTCAAATCCGACCTGCGCACGATTCTTGACCGCGAATCGTACGGCCAGTCGATCACCGGCTTGACCGAGGATCACAAAGAGGCGGTCAAGGCGTTTTTGGAGAAGCGCGAACCGAAATTCAAAGGCCGTTGAGTGAGGGTCTCGCGATGTTGCGGACGCGGCTTTGTGAGTTGCTCGGGATTGAGTATCCGGTGATTTCCGCCGGGATGGGCGCGGTGGCGCTGGCGCGGCTGGCGGCGGCGGTGTCGGAAGCGGGCGGGATGGGCACGATCGGGCTGGCCGCGATGGGCGCGGACGCCGCGCGCGCCGAAATTCGCGCGGCGCGGGAGCTTACCGCGCGCCCCTTCGGAGTGAATCTGCTGATCCCGTTTATCGGGCCGGGATTGATCGACGCGGTAATCGCGGAGCGGCCGGCGGCGGCGACTTTTTTCTGGGGCGCGCCGGACGACTTTCGCGATGCGATCGGCGGGCTCAAAGCGGCCGGTATCAAAGTGCTCTGGCAATGCGGCGCGGCGGACGAGGCGTGCGCCGCGGTCGCCGCCGGCGCCGACGCGATTATCGCGCAGGGGATCGAGGCGGGCGGACACGTGCGCGGAAGCGTGACGACGCTCGCGCTGGTTCCCGAGATTCGCGACGCGATCGGCGCCGTGCCGATGGCCGCCGCGGGCGGAATCGCGGACGGACGCGGACTGGCCGCCGCGCTCGCCTTGGGCGCCGACGGCGTGGTGATGGGCACGCGCTTCGTCGCCGCCGGGGAATCCGCCGCCCATCCGCGCTACAAGCAACGGCTGCTGCGGGCCCATGCGAGCGAGACGACGCATACGAAGCTCTACGATATCGGCTGGCCCGACGCCGCCCATCGCGTGCTGCGCACCGCCGTGGTCGAGGAGTGGGAGCGGGCGGGACGGCCGGCCACGGGCGCGCGGCCGGGCGAAGGCGCCGCGGCGGGAACTATGCCGCGGCGTGACGGAATCGCGTCGCCGCTGGTGCGCTACTCGGTGATGCCGCCGGCGGAGTACATGGAAGGCGATCTCGAAGGTCTGGCGTTTTACGCGGGCGAATCGGTGAGCCTGGTGCGCGAAATTTTGCCGTCGGGCGAAATCGTGCGGCGCGTGGTCGCGGAGGCGGCGGCGATCATTGCGCGGCGGCTGGCGCCGCTCGCCGGTTGAGCCGCGCGACGCCGATCCAGGGCCTCAACCCCGTCCAAATGTGGCCCTTCGGAGCTTCGCTTGCCACCATAGTAGGCAAGACTCAATAAGTGGATTGCCGCCCCACCCGCCAGGCCGTCACGCGGCGCGTCGATCCGCGATCGGTCAACGAGTCGGCGCATTCTTGCACATGACCATGCGGGGATGGCGTCGGCAGAGCGCGCGTCTGTAGCCGGCGGCGGCCTCGTCCGACTCTTTCTGATGGCCGCCGATGTCCTTGAACGTCACGGCCGCGGCCAGCAGCAGGTATGGATCATCGGTGTTCATCCACTGGTAGGCTTGCCTAAGACCGGCGGTGGGGTCGCGACCCAGCACGCGGAGGATTTTGTCCCGTTCCAAAATCAATGCCGCCGAATTCCACCTGTACGTCGTTCTTGCTTTCGCCGCCTTGGGAGCCT
>DAHZDR010000277.1 GCA_027403435.1 Deltaproteobacteria bacterium | reverse complement strand
CGGCCGCCGGGATCGGTCGCGATCGCCTCGCCATCGAGGATCGCGCGGCGGCCTTCCAGCCGGCCAACCGCTTCGATCACTTCGGGCAGGCTTGGCGTGATTTCGTTGAGCCGGCGCGACCAGATCCGCACGCCGAACGGTCCGCTATGAATCTGCACGCGGGCGCCGTCGAGCTTATGCTCCAGCGCGATCGCGCCGCCCAGAATCCGGAACGCGTCGGCGACGTTCGCGGCCGGTTGCGCGAGCATCGGATGCAACGGCCGCGGCGGCGCGGCTTCTTGCGGCGCAACCGACGGCGCCCGCGGGATTTCCGCCGCGGCCGGATCCGCGCCGCGTGACGCGGATTGATCCGCGGCTTGAGGCTCCGGAGCGTCGGCGACAGCGCCGGCGCCGTCCGCGCGCAGCCGCCCGGCCAGGCGGCCAAGGTCGCCTTCGAGCATATTGAGCCGGCGGACTTCGGCGATTGGCCGCGCCGCCATCCGCGCCAGCGCCTCCAGCATCAAGCCCTCGCTCAGCCCGTGGCGCATCTCGCCGGTCAGGATTTTCGCCAGGTATTTGCCTTCGAGCGGGGTCGCGCGGGCGAACAGTTCGCGCAGCGCGGCGAGCTTCAGGCGGCGCGAATTGCGCCCTTCAAGCCGGGCGATTTCGGCGAGTTGCCGGGCGACCGCGGAAATCGTCAGGCTCGGTTCGGGAGGGTCGGGGCGCAGCCGGAGGGTCATCTCGATGGCGTCGCCGAAATCGATCGCGGCGGCGAAAATTGCTTCGCCCTGATCGGCGGCGCCGCTGATTTCGGCGGCGATTTTCCAGACCGCGCGGCCGCTGACGCTGAGCGGCTTTTCGGCGCCTTGCGGTAGCGCCCGGCCGACCATGAAACGGGCGGCGTCCGGCGCTTCGGCGCGGTCGAGAGCGCCGAGGAACTCGGCGGCCAGCGCCGCGATTTGCAGGCGGCTCTGGGTTTGCGACAACGCCTGGCAAACGGTTGCGAAATCGTTGAACGTGGCCACGCCGCAAGCATATTCCCGCGCCCGCCGCGATACGCAAGCGGCGCCGGCGGGATTTTCGGGCGCGTCCGCTCCGGCGGCGGTCAGGTGGCGCTCGAATCCACCGGCGCGTTGGCCGCGGCCGCTGCGGACGCCGGCGCCGCGAGACCGGCGGTTTTTTCCACGCGGCGCATCCGCATGATCAATTCGCTGCGCATCACGTAGGCGGTTGCCTCATGCGCGAAGCCGTGGCGATCGAGAATCCGCAGCAGGCTCTCGCGCGTGTAGTGGGTGATGTGTTCGTCGCGATAGCCGCCGGGCGCGAAAAATCCGTAAAGCGGTTCGATCACGCGCCATCCGATGGTGGCGTAATCGGGCGTGCCGATAATCAGCGTTCCCCCCGGCGCCAGCACCCGGCGCATCTCGGTAAACAGCGCGTCGTCGTAGGGGATATGCTCGATCACTTGCGAGCTGATCACGCAGTCGAAGGAGCCGTCGCGAAACGGCAGGGCGAAGGCCGACGCGCGCGCGATCGGAATTCCGAACCGGCGCAGATAGCGCAGCTTGCCCATGCTGAAATCCATCCCGACGGCGTTGTTGAGGCTCTGGATAATCATGCTGGAGCCGCATCCGGCGTCCAGGATGCGGCTGGCGCCGCGCGCCCAGAAGGTGGTTATGCGATGGCGGCGGCGCTGCCAGTAACGTTGCGGGGGAATCAGGCTGTGGAAGGCGCGCGCGTCGTAATCCGCCGAGGCGATGGAATTGCGCAGTTTCCAGAGCCGGGCGGTCGCGCGGATCAGGTCGAGGCCGAAACGAATCAGCCGCGCGTGGGAGCGGCCGGCGGCGCGCGGAAAATAGGTGAACGGCGCCTCGTAAACGCTGTAACCCTGCGCCCAGGCCTTGACCAGAATTTCCTCGAGCACCTCGAAGTTGCGGCTTTCGAGCTGGAGGCTGGCGATCGCCTCGCGCCGGTAGAGGCGGAAGCCGCTGGACAGGTCGCGCACCGGGATCGAGAGCGCGTGGCGCATCTTGAAGTTCAGCGCGCGGCTCAGGAAATTGCGCAGCGGGTCGCCGTAGCTGACGCCGCCCGGCGTGTAGCGCGAGGCGATAACGATATCGGCGCGATCGCGCGCCCGCCACATCTTGGCGAGGAAAGCCGGCTCATGGGAAAGGTCGGCGTCGAGCGTCAGGAGATAGTCGCCGCGCGCTTCGGCGAAGCCGGTTTCGAGCGCGCCGGCGTAACCGCGGCGGCGTTCGCGCAGGACGCGCGCGCCCAGCCGCTCGGCGGCGGCGGCGGTGCCGTCGCTGGAGCCGCCGTCGATCACCAGGATTTCGAAATCGAGTTTTTCGCGTTCGAGCAGCGCGCGCAGCCGCGGCGCCAGCACTTCGAGATTATCGCGTTC
>DAHZDR010000274.1 GCA_027403435.1 Deltaproteobacteria bacterium | reverse complement strand
GATTGGGCGCGGGCTCTGCTGCGGCTCGGAGTCAAGGAACTCGACACGCCGGCCCTGCGCGCGACCCTGGGCCTGCTGCTCAAGCATGAGGAGGACCGCGCGCGGGTCGAAGCCAAGGTAGCTGCGCTGGCGGCGCGGCCGCGATGAGCGGACTCAGCGCGGCGCTGCTCGATTTCGTCGCCGAATTGCGGGCCGCCGGAGTGCGGATTTCGGTTGCCGAAACGATCGACGCGATGCGCGCGGTGGCCACGGCCGGAATCGCCCGCGGCCCGATGCGTGAGGCGCTGGCGGCGGCGATGGTCAAGGACGAGGCCGACCGGCCGCTGTTCGACGAGCTGTTCAACCGGCGTTTCGCCCCGCCGCAATCCGTCGCCGGCGGGCGACGCGGACCGGATCGACATTCCGGAGCGTTCGGCGCCGCCGGAGGGCCGAATCCGTCCGCCACGGCGGCCGGCGCGGCCCTCCGCATGCCGGAACAGGCGTCGGAATCGGCATCCCCACCGCCGCGGCGATCGGAGTCAACGCCGCAGCCAGTCAATCAACCGCGCGCGGGACGAGCCAACAACGACGAATCGCGTGAGTCGCGGCCTGAAAAAAAAACCCAGTCGCCGGCCGCGCATGGCGAAGCCCGCGCCGCAACGCCAGGAGAAAGCGTCGGCGAAGATGCCGATCAGCCGCGTCCGCGGGACGACGCTCCCGGATTGGAGGCCAGCCGCGCGGCGGCCCTGCGCGCCCTCGAACGCACGCCGTTCGGACTTTATAGCGACCTCGAATATGACCAGGCGCGCGACGCGCTGGCGATATTGAAGCGACGCTTGCGCACGCGTTTGGCAAGACGGCTTAAAGTCGCCGCGGCGGGCCGAATCGATCTGCGCCGCACGCTCCGCGCCGCAATCCAGCATGGCGGCGCGCTCGGCGATCTGCGCTTCCGCGCGCGCCGCCCGCGGCATCTGGAGCTCCTGGTGTTGGCCGATATTTCCGGCTCGATGAAATACGCTTCCACCCTGATGCTGGAACTGGCGGCCGGCGCCGCCGGCGCCTTTCGCCGGATGCGCGGCTTTGTCTATATCGACCGGCTGGCGGAGGCCGGCTTCGAGCGCGGCCAACTGGTCATGACGCCCGCGCTGGACCTCTACGCCCGCTCGGATTTCGGGCGCGTCCTGGCCGAGTTGATTGCGCGCCGGGCCGAACTGATAACCCCGGCGACGGTTGCCGTGATCATGGGCGACGGACGCAATAATCGGCGGCCGGCGCGCGCCGATCTGCTGCGCGAACTGAGCCGCCTGACGCGCGCGATTATCTGGCTGAATCCCGAGGCGCCGGAGCGCTGGAACACTGGCGACAGTGTGATCGGGCGGTATGCCGGCGCGGTCACCGCGATGCTGCCGGCGCAAAATCTGCTGCAACTTGAGTGCGGACTCAGAAGAATTGCCTGATGCGAGGGACGCTCGATTCGCCTAAATTTGCCGAAATTTTCCCAAAGTTGCATCACAATGCTGGACATGGCAAGCTATGAGCGTTATTTTCAAAACGCTCGATTTTAGTCAAAAATGTCCGGCCTGTTCGGGCTAAAGATGTTATAAAAGCATTAAACTAACTTAAGACGTGATTTCCAACATGAATGACTATAAAACCAGCCCGAACCATCTGATTATCCTGATCGGCGCGGTTGCGTCGATTCTGCTTGGGCTGGGCGGCGGCGTTGTCCACGCCCAGAGCGTCGCGGGTTCGATTAGCGCGGTCAGCGGCGGCGTCACGATCGTGCGGGCCGGAGTCTCGAGCGCGGCGACCTATGGCGAGAAGGTCGATGTTGGCGATCGGCTAATAACCGGTTCGAACGGCAGCGTCACGATTACGCTGAGCGACGGCAGCCAGATGGAATTGGCGGAATCGAGCAATCTGACGCTCGACGAAAACACTCTGACTCCGAGCGGCCAGCGCCAGAGCACCCGCGTAACCTTGTTCGACGGATTGCTCCATTCGCTGGTGCGGGTGACGCCGGGCACGCCGCCCAACTACGAGGTGCATACGCCGAACGCGGTCGCGTCAGCCCGCGGCACCTCCTACGACGTCGATCACCAGACCGGCGTCCAGAACAAGAACTATCCGAACTGCAAAGAGTTTTCGCATGTCTCGGTATATCAGGGGACGGTCGGAGTTTCGAATCCGACCAATCCCACTGCGCCGCCAGTGGAAGTCAAGCCGGGACAGAAGGTGACCGTGCCCTGCGGCGGCGCGCCCCTGTTCGGCGCGGCGGCCGGCCTCGGCGCCGCGGCCGGGGCGGCGCTCGGCGCCTTGGGCGTGCTGGGCGCGGGCGGAATCGCGGTTGGCGTGTACGGAGGAATGGGCGGCTTTAGCGGCGGCAACAACGCGCCTCCGCCCCCGCCGCCGCATCCGATAACCAACGGCCAATGATTGGCGCGCGCGGCGGATCATGCGGCGGCGCGCACTGATCGCCGCATCGCCGATGCGCTAGACTGACGGGCGCGACCATGGCCGAGTCAGCGCGCAAAGCCTCCTGGAAAAAGCCGTTCACGACGGTCCTGATTGGACTCGTGGTGGTCACCGCGATGGCGACGCTCAACCGCAAGCGCGGACTGGAAGCGCTTGAGCTCAGCGTCTCCGATCGCATCATCTATCATCATTTGGCGCCGCGGCCGCCCACTGGCGCGGTGGTAATCGCGCGGGTTGACGACGGCAGTATCGCGGCGCTGGGGCGTTGGCCGTGGGGTCGGGATATCGAGGCGCGGCTGGTTGACGCGCTCAAGAATTATCAGGCGGCGGTGGTCGGATTCGACGTGCTGATGACCGAGCGCGATTCCGCCGACGTCGAGCGCGAGCAAATCGCCGCGCGCCTGGCCGCGGCGGGGGTCGCGGGGCCGGCGGTGCGCGCGCTGCTGGCGCGGAGCGACGACGCCGAATTCGCGCGGGCGATCGCCGCGCAAGGAACGACGATCCTCGGTTACACCTTCAGCGCCGTGACGGATCCGCTGGAACCGGCCGCGATGCGCGCCCGGGCGGCGAGCGTCGCCGGCTTCCACACGGACTTCGCTCAGCCGCCGCCGCTATTTTACAACCTGATCCGCAAGACGCCGGACGCGCTCGACGCGGCGATGACGGCGGCCGGCTATTTGCCGCCAATCGAGGCGCTGAACCGGGCGGCGCGCGCTACCGGCTACGTCTATATCGACCATGATTCCGACGGCGCGGTCCGTTCGATTCCGGCGGTGTTCCGTTTTCACGGGCGCTATTGCGCGCCGCTGTTCCTGGCGCTGGCGGACGCATACGCCGGATTTCCGCCGCTGGGGCTGCGGCTGGTCCCGACCGGCGTCGCCGGCGTAAGTATTGGCCCGGTCGCGATTCCGGTCGATGAAGTCGGCCGCATGATGATCCGTTTCCGCGGACCGGCGGGCACGATTCCGTCATATTCGGTCGCCGACATTATCGCCCGGCGCGTGCCGCCCGGCGCGCTCAAGGGCAAAATCGTGGTGGTCGGCCTGACCGGACGCGCGCTGGGCGATCGCGTGGTCACGCCCGAAGGCGGCGATTTCCCGGGCGTGGAAGTGCAGGCGAGCGCGGTCGATAACGTGCTGAGCGGCGGCTTTCTGGTCAGCACCGGCCAACTCTGGTTCGTCGAGGCATGGGCGGGCGTCGCGATTGGCGTGGCGATCAGTTTCGCCGCCGCATATCTGACGGCGATCTCGAGCGCCATGGTGGGCTTGGCGCTCGGCGTGGGCTATCTCGCTTGGGCGATCCGTCTGCTGCGCATGGACGGCGAAGTGTTGGGGGTGGTCTTTCCGCTGCTGACGCTGGCCGTGACCTACATTTTCGTGATCAGCTGGCGCTACGCGGTCGAGGGCCGTGAAAAATGGTTTATCCGGCACGCCTTCGAGCATTATCTCAGTCCGGAAGTGATCGCTTCGCTGGTGGATAATCCCGGCGGCCTCAAACTCGGCGGCGAGCGCCGCCATCTGGCGATCCTGTTTTCGGATATCGTCAATTTCACGTCGCGCGCCGAACGCACGGATCCGGAGCCGCTGGTGGCGCTGCTCAACACCTACATGACCGTGATGACCAACCTGATCCTCGAATGCGGCGGCACCGTGGACAAGCTGATGGGCGACGGGATTATGGCGTTCTGGGGCGCGCCCGGGCCGATGGAGAATCCGGCGCGCGCGGCGATCGGCTGCGCGGTGCGGATGATCGAGGAGCTGAGGCGGCTGGCCGCGACCGACGAACGCTTCGCCGACCTGCGGATCGGCGTCGGCGTATGCGCCGGCGAGGCGGTGGTCGGCAATTTCGGCGGCGAACGGAGCTTCGATTATTCGGCGATCGGCGACACCGTCAACCTGGCGTCGCGGCTGGAGGGTCTGACGCGCCATTTCAAGGTTGACATCCTGGTCAATCGGCAGGCGTTCGCGGAGGCGGGCGGCGATTTCATCGGACGCGAAATCGGGCTGGTCAAGGTCAAAGGCAAGGACCAGTTGGCGCCCGTGGTGGAAGTGGCGGGGCGCGCCGGAGACGGCGTCGATAGCGCCTACTACGAAAGATTCGAGCGGGCGATCGAAAAGCTGCGCGCCGGCGATTCGCCCGAGCCCGAACTGCGCGCGCTGCTCTCCGACCGGCCCGGTGACCGGGTGATCGCGATGTGCCTGGAGCGGCTCGGCGCGCCCGACCCGCGTAATCCGGGCGAGATAGTTTTCGAGTTCGACGTCAAGTAAACGGCGCCGGTATCCCGGCCCGCGTCCCGGCTACACACAGATTTGGACGGGCCGCGGGAAGATCGAGCGCCCGCGCTCCGCCTGTCCGATTCCCGATTCTGGGCGCCTTGGCCCGACAACGGCCGAAGGACGCGGCGTTAGCCGATAATCACGCGCTCGATGGTGATGATGAAGGCGAGGCGTGAGCCGTCGATAAAGTTCGGCTCGTCGGCGCGGGTCGCCGCGTATTCAGGCGCACGGGACGAGGCGCGCATCGCGTCGGTATCGTCGAACCAGGTTTGCGCCACTCCGTCGAAAATCGGAATACGGCCGTCACGGTACGCCGACGGCCGAACGTGGCATTGCACGTAGCGGCGTAACTGCGGAATTTTCGCGGCGAGCGGGCCGTGCGTTTCGCTCCAGTAGCGATGGAACGCGGCGGGATCCATGCCGGGCTTGCGCGTGACCACTTCGACGATTTTCTTCATCGCGGGGCTGGCGGCGCCGTTCTTTTGCACGACTTCGTCGGTCACGATCGTGGCGAAACGGCTCATGTCGAGAAAATTATCGTCGTCGGCAAGCGCGGCGGCCGCCGCTGGCGATTGGGCCGCGCGATGCATCGCGGCGGGGTCGTCGTACCAGATTTCCGCGATTCCGTCGAAGCGCGGTTCGCCCTTGGCGTATCCGGAAGCGAGGGTCTGCGACTGCACATAGCGGCGGATTTCCGGAACCCGCCGGACGGCGGCGGCATGAATCGTGCGCCAGTATTCGGTGAAGGCGTCGAGCGCCATCCCGGGTTTGCGTCTGACGAAAGAAATCACGTTGATCATCGCCATAGCTCCTTCGCCGCCGGCGCGGCGGCCGGTCGTGTGCGGCCGTCCGGCGCTCGCGGCGGCGGCAGCGCCAGCATAACCCGAATCGCCGCCGCCGCGGCAACCCGGCGCGGCGGGATTAGCGCGGCAGGCTCAGATTGAACACGGCGCGCATCTTCGTGAGCAGCCAGTTGGCGCGCGTGTGGGCGCCGTCGCCCTGGGGCGCGGCGGCGAGCAATTCCCGCCGCTCGGACATTCGGCGCGCGATCACCTCGCCCATCTGGGCGGCGGTTTCGGGATGGTTCTTGAACAGCTCGCCGAAGGCGGCGCGGCCAAGCTCAATCAGTTCGGCGTCGGTGTGGGCGCGCACGGTGGCGATGCGCCGTTCGCCGGTCATCAGCGCCATCTCGCCGAAGAACGCGGGCCGGGTGAGATCGCGGATATGGACGGTGCGGCCGTCGGCGGCGGCGGCGAGCACCTCGACGGTTCCGGCGCGGATGAGAAACAGGGAATCGCCCTCCTGGCCCTCGCGAACGATCGCTTCGCCCGCGCCGTATTTTTGCACGACCACGCCGGGGAGCAGCAGCCGCAGCGCCGCGTCGCTCAGATCGCGCAGGAAATCGACCTGGCGCAATTCGTTCATCAGCTCGCGCTCAAGGTTTTCGTCAAGGCCGGCGGCGGGTTTGGGCGCGCGCGCAACGACCATTTGCGGGTAGGGAATCTCGACGCCTTTGCGGCGCAGCACGTACCAGAGCGCGGTCGCGACCGCGTCGTGAATCCGATCGACCTCGGCATAGTCGGCGATCCAGTAGCGGATGCGGTAGCGGATTGCGGAGTCCGCGTACTCCCAGGTGAAGACTTCGGGCGGCGGCGTTTGTCTTACGCCGGGGACATTGCCCAAGGCCTCGCAAATCACGGCGCGGACATGGTTGGGCGGCGCGGCGTAACTGACGCCGATCATCAGATCGCTGCCAACGACGTCCGCCGAATAGTTCACCAGCGCGTCCTTCGCCAGCATCGAGTTGGGAATTTCGAGCTTTTCGTTGCTGCGCGTGAGCAGCGACGTCGAACGCCATCCGATGCCCTGGATGCGGCCGACGAAATTGCCCGAGCGCACCCAATCGCCCGGATCGAACGGTTTGCTCAATTGCAGCGTCAGGCCGCTGAAGATATTGCCGAGGCTTTCCTGCAGGGCGAACCCGATCACGGCGGCGACGATCGCGGTCGAAGCGAGCAGCGGCGTCAGGTCGAAGTGGAAATCCTGGCGCAGCACCAGCATCAGGATCACGCCCCACAGCGTGACCATCAGCAGGTCTTTGAAGATGGTCGAAAAATGGGCGCGCGTGCGATGGGCGAAGTGGTCGGCCAGCGCGAGCAGCAGGTGAATCACGCCCCAGCTCGCCATCACCAGGGCGACGCCGCCGGCCCACGGCGCCCAGCCCATCGCCACCGCGACGCCGGGCGTGGCGAGCAGATCGAAGGCGAAACCCGCCGCGCACATCAGCAGGCCGGTCACCGGGAACAATGCCCGGCGCTGGCGAATGACGATCGCGGCGAGCGTGAACAGCGCGATCACGATCGCGTCGAAGATGATGCGCGCGTCGGGACCGAGCAGCGCGAATCCGAGAACTGTTTGCAGCGGCGTCAGATGCATCGGCGATGCGGACCGGCGGCGGCGAAATCCGGCGCCGGGCGGCGCCAAACCGAGGCGCGCGCGGCCGGCGGCACGGCGTCCGACGCGATCCGGGCGCATCGGATACTACTGTGGCGCGCGCCGCTATGGTAGCCGGGAGGCCCGGTTACGCAGCCGGGAGCCGCCCGCGCCGGAGCGTGGATCAGTCCGCGGACGCGGCGGCGATTTGGCGCAGGGCGGTATCGAGTTGATCGACCAGCGCGCGCCGCTGGCTAAGCCGCGCCGCCGCTTCCTCGCTCAATTCGCCGAGATAGCATCCGCGCTCCGGCAGAAACAGCACCGCGCGATAAGGAAACCCGGGCCGGATCGACTCATGGCGGCGTTCGGCAATCATGCCTTCAAGGGCGGCTTCGGCCAGCAGTTCACGAACCCCTCCGGCCTCTTCGCGGATCAGCGCGGCGGCCGCACGCAGGCGGGCGGTACGGCGCGGCGGCGCGACGCCGCGCATCCGCCGCACGATTTCGTCGGCCAACCGCCGATCGTCGGCGTCCTCGCCGAGCCAGCGATGCGATCTGACGCCGGGCGCGCCGCCGAGCGCGTCCACTTCGAGGCCGCCGTCGTCGGCCAGCGTGGCGACGCGCGCGCGGGCGAAATAAAAACGCGCTTTCAGCAGCGCGTTTTCGGCGAAGCTCGCGGAGTCTTCGGGAGCTTCCGCGGCGATCGCGAAATCCCGCGGCGACATCACGCGCAAAGCGTAGCCGCGCAACAGCAGGCGGTATTCGGCCAGCTTGGCCGGATTGGTGGTGGCGATCAGCAGCGGCGTCATCGCGCGGCGCGGCCTTTGCGAAGCGGCGGCTGGTAGAGGTATTTGAGCCGGGAGCGTGCGCGGAACTCCGCGCGCCCGAGTTCAATCAGCCGATCGATCAGTTGCGGCAAAGGCAGGCCGCTCGCCGCCCAGAGCTGCGGATACATGCTGATCGCGGTGAAGCCGGGGATGGTGTTGACCTCATTGACGAAAATCTCCGAAAGATCGGGACGGGCGAGAAAATCCACACGCGCCATGCCGCGCAGTCCAAGCGCGGCGAAGGCGGCGATCGAGAGCGCGCGAATTCGCTCGGCGATCGCGGCGGGCACGTCGGCGGGAATCCGCGTGGCGGCGCCTTCGGGATCGACGTACTTCGATTCGTAGCTGTAGAAATCGTGGCCGGTGACGACGATTTCGCCGGGCACGGAGGCCGCGGGCCGATCGTTGCCGAGCACGGCGCATTCGAATTCCCGGCCCGCGCAGGCCTCCTCGAGCAAAACCTTGCGGTCGTAACGCAGCGCGTCCTCGAGCGCCGCGGCCAGCGCGCGAACGTGCTTGACGCGGCTGATGCCAATCGAGGAGCCGAGCGCGTTGGGCTTGACGAAGACCGGATAGCCGAGTTCGGCGGCGTGGCGGCGCGCGCGCGCGGGATCGTCGGCAAGTTCGGCGCGGGTGAGCGCGAAATGACGCACCACCGGAACGCCCGAGGCGCGCAGGAGGCGTTTTTGCGCGTCCTTGTCCATCCCGAGCGCGGAGCCGAGCACGCCCGCGCCGACGTAGGGAACGCCGGCCAGTTCGAGCAGGCCCTGAATCGTTCCGTCTTCGCCGTAGGTGCCGTGCAGGATCGGAAAAACGATGTCCAGGCGCGGCGCCGCGGCGGCGCCGGCGTTGGTGAAAACGACGAGTTCGCCGCCGCGCGGTTCGGGGACAAGCGTCACCGGGGCGCCGCCGCGGCCAAGGGCGCGCAGCTTCGGGGCGGCGGCGCTGAGCGTCGCCACGGCGTCATCGCGCAAATACCAGCGGCCGTCGCGCGCGATGCCGATCGGCACGATTTCGTAGCGCCGCGGATCCATCGCGCCGATTATGGTCAGCGCCGAACGCAGCGAAACCTGATGTTCGCCGGACCGGCCTCCGAACAAAACTCCGACGCGGATTTTACCGCTGCGCCTCATCGACTAGCCGCCGCCTTCCCCGCCGCGCCCGTCCGCGCGCGCGGATTCACGAATCGCGAAGATTCTGCCACGGCCGGCGTCGAGGTTCGAGCGGCGGCGCGATTATTGACGATAGTTGGGCGCTTCCTTGGTGATAAAAACGTCGTGGACGTGGCTTTCGCGCTGGCCCGCGTCGCTGACC
>DAHZDR010000270.1 GCA_027403435.1 Deltaproteobacteria bacterium | reverse complement strand
GACGCCCCTGGTGATCGACCAGGTGTGCGCGGACCAAAACAACCCGTATGCGATGGACGCCTGGCCGCAGGTGGCGGTCGGCCCGAGCGGCGAAGTCTATGTCGCATGGGAAGCGATGGGCGTGGGCGGTGCCGATCCGGTCGCGCGCGCGATCAAAATCGCCCGTTCGACCGACGCCGGCGCGAGCTTTGGCCAGACCGTCACGGTGGCGGGCGTGGTCGCGATCGGCGACGGCGCCGATCTTCAGGGCTTTATCTACGCGAGCGAAGCTCCCGCGCTGGCCGTTGGCCGCGGCAAACGGAACGCGGGCGCCGTCTATCTGGCGTGGTCCAACGCTTCAATGACCGTCAATGACGCGCTATCCACCACTGGGCTCTACGGATTTTCGGACGTGATGTTCGCGCAATCGACCGACGGCGGCGTGAGCTGGTCGTCGCCGGCGCGCGTCAACAACAACCCCGAGGGCGGCAGATTTCCCTTTACCGATCAGTTCGAGCCGGCGATGAACACCGACAAGACCGGACGGATCGGCGTCTGCTTTTACGACCGCCGGCGCGACCCCAACAATTTTCTCATCGACCGTTATTGCGCTTCGTCGAACAACGGCGGCAAAAGCTTCGTTAACGTCAAGATTACTCCGCTCAATTTCCCCTCCGTGGTCGGCCAGGACGTGATGGTCGCGCCGGACTACATGGGCGCATACGATTCTGTCGCGATCGAGGGGACGGGCGTCGCGCCCGGCTTGATCGGCAGCTACGCCAGCAACTCGCTCGGCAATCCGAACGTGCTGGCGCGCCATTTTTAGCCCGCGCTCCGGGCTGGCGGCCACGCTTGCTTCGCGGGCGCGGCGCCGCCCACGCCTATTGCGGCTGCGGCATCACCAGCACCTCCGACTGGCGCGTCTCCGGATCGAGCCGCAGCAGATAGGCGGGCAGTCCCGAACCGGCGAGGTCGATTGCGGTATGTCCGTCGCAGCGGCAGCGCGCCACCATCGCGTCGTTGACTCGCGTGAAGCGGTTGAGATTGAAGCGCACGTCAGCGAGCCGGTTGTCGGCGACGGTCAGATGGAGATGGTCGCGCGCGACGCTGACCGCGCTCACCAGCGGCGCGCCGTCCACGGTCGTATGGCGCAGCACCCATCGCGAAAACGCCGCGTCGTTCATTTTGCGCATCTCAGGATAGCGGCGTTCCATCGTGGCGATCGCGGGAGTCAGGCGCCGGCGGCGCGAGACCGTAGCAAATTGGCGATCGGCGGTGCGGCGCAACTCGCGCGACCATTGCGCGACCGCGCCGGAATCCGCGCCCGGATAACGCTGGTATTCGACAATCGCCTGGTCGGCGCGGGCCAGATCGCGCGCTTTGAGCGCGCTCGCGACGGCCGCCGCGGTGGCGTCGCGTTCGCGCCGATCCAGCGTCGCGACGATCGCGCCGCTGTGACTGCCGGCGAGCCGCGCCGCCGCGCCGCAGGTAAGCCGCTGGCGCGCGCTTGAATAGGCCGGCGCGCCGATCCGGTATTCGGTCTGACAGAGCCCGTCATCCACCTCGCGCCGCTCGCGCGACGACAAATTCGGCGAACGGCTCGCGGCGAGCAGGCTCTGATGCGCCGCGGGCAAATCGCCCGCCGCAAGCTGTGAGCGCGCGGTCGTCAGCTGGCTGTTGACGCATCCGGCGATCGCCGCGGCGGCGGCCAACGCCACGATAGTCAGGATGACCGCATACAGACGGCCGTGGATAAGTCGGCCGAGTCCGGCAATGGAGCTTGGATACGGCATGGTAACTAGCGCAAAGCGCCCTCCCTGTGCCGTGACGATGCCAGTAATGGCGGATGCCGCGCGA
>DAHZDR010000269.1 GCA_027403435.1 Deltaproteobacteria bacterium | reverse complement strand
AGGCTGAAGCCGCAATCGGGATTGGTGCAGGCCCACGCTTTGAAAATCACCGAAGCGCCTTCCTGCCCATAGTCGGAGAGAGGAATCAGCGTGCCATTGTTACACTTTTGGCACTTCGGCAGCTCCATCACCACGCCTCCTTGGCCGATTGGCTATCGACCCCGCATGCAACCTATCGAACCGATTTTGCTAAATCAATGCGCGCTTTCTCCGTCGTCCGCGATGGCGGCGCGCGGCGCCAATTCGCGATCGCGGCGGCTGCCGCGTCCGGCGCCGCGCGGCCTGATTTCAGTCCGGCCAGGGGACGATTGCCCGCTCGATTCCGTCCGGCAAGGAATGGCCGCGCTCAGCCGGCCTTGCGTCCGCGATGGATCGCCACCGTGCCGAATCCGGTCAAGCGATAGCCGGCCTCGGCGAAGCCCGCCGCGCGCATCCTGGCGGCCACCTGGTCGGCGTCGGGATGGATGGTAAGCGACTGGTAAAGATATCGGTAAGCCGCATACTTGCGCCCGACCAGAATGCCGAGCAGCGGCACGGCCGAGGCGATATAGAGTGAAAACGCGCGGCGCAGCGGACCGCGCGGCGGCGTCAGGTCCAGGCAGGCGAGCCGTCCGCCCGGCTTGAGCACGCGATGGAGCTCGGCGAAGGTTGCGTCAAGGTCGCCGACGTTGCGCAGCATGAAGCCGTTGACGATACAGTCGAACGTCTGGTCGGGAAACGGCAGCGCCATCGCGTCGCCCACGCCGAGCCGGATATTGCCCGCGACCGGCGATTTGGCGAGCTTGTGATGCGCCGCGACCACCATTTCCGGACAGAAATCCATCCCGACCGTGAGTCTGGCGCCCGCGCGCGCGAGTTCCAGCGCCAGTTCGCCGGTGCCGGTGGCGATATCCAGGGCGACGCCGCCCGCCGCTTCAGTCATCGCGACCGTTGCGCGCCGCCAGCGCCGATCCAGCCCGAGCGTCATCAGTGTGTTGATCGTATCGTAACGCGGCACGATACTGGCGAACATTTGGCGAATCCGCTCTGATTTGCTATCGTCGTCGCTATTCAGCGCGGCGTTCGCGATACTCTTTTGGCCAGTAGTCATCACGACAAAGATTATACGCGAACTGTGCGCCGGAGCGGAAATCTCGCGTTTTGATTTAATAACTTATAGCGAGTTATTATTTGGATAGTAATTCAGCTTGATGCGTGACGAAGGTGACAAAAGACGGAAATTGTGCTAAATGAAGGCGAGCATCGATCCGGGTGGCGATATGCGCCAGCGTTTGCGCTCGAGGATCCATTTGAGGGGGAACCCGCTGGAGCGCGAAATCGCAATTGAAGCTGAAGATGTGCGACGGAAGTCTTAAGAGTGGTTGTTTGCGCTATATCCGCGTAATTTTGGCTAATTTAGCGGCTGTTAGGGTGTTTATACATATCAAAACGTCGCGTATTGAGTAATCTCGCGTGATATATGATAATTTCATCTGAAATCACCTTCGACGCAGTGGAGATGCCGCCCATGTTCATTCATTTTGACCGGGACCAAAGCGAAAAGTGTGATAATTGCGGCGAGCTCGGCACGATAATGCACATGTCGGTCGAGCGCTTGGACGCCACGCTCAATCTTTGCGTAATCTGTTTCGGCGCATTGACGCGGGCTTTTGAAAACGCTTCGGCGAAACTCAGAATCGAGCGGTTTGAATATCCCGAGCCTTGAATCCCGCCTCTGGCGCGGAGAAGAATTGACCATGGCGTTGCGCTGGTTCCGGAGAGGCTTGACGGGCCGCAAATGCAAGCATTTGGCGGTAATTCCCAATTCTCTGCGCGGCAAAAATCCGAGTTTCTGGCCCGCCGGCGGCGGCAGTACGCATTTCGAGGGTCTTTGCGACTATTGCAAGCGCGACGTTTGGCGCCATGCGCTGCCCGACGAAGATCCTCCGTGGCGGCTTTCCGGAGAAGCTTGCGGATGCGCCAACGCAGCCGACACCCATAATTGATTTTGTCCAAGCCGCGCCTGGCGGGTTTTGCGCGCGCGGTGAACGACGACGCGGCGGCGGCAGCGCGCGCGGTTCGCGATTATCGACCATGCCCGTCGCGTTCGCGGCCGTACGATTCGCGTTTACGGCCCGCCGCGGCTGAATCGCCGCGATCATTCAGCGACGCTCGAACTGTTTGTCGCCGTAGAGGATCGACCGCGCCTTTTCGTCGAGCGGCGGTTGCGGCAGGTCGGCCATCACCGCCATCCCGCGCTTGACCGGCGTGCGCGCCCCGATCGCGTCGAGCCAGCGCTTGAGATGCGGGCGGCTGTCCAACTGTTCCGGTTCACGCTGGACGCCGACGACCCACGGATAGCAGGCAATGTCGGCGATCGAATAATCGCCGGCGAGAAATTCGGCTTCGGCCAGCCGCGTGTCCATCACGCTGGCCAGCCGGCGCGATTCATTGGTGTAGCGGTCGATCGCGTAGGGAATCTTCTCGGGCGCGGCGCGCATGAAATGGCCGCGCTGGCCGAACATCGGTCCGACGTTCGCCATCTGGAACATCAGCCACTGGATCACGGTGTGGCGGCCCCGCGTATCGGACGGCATCAGCCGGCCGCTTTTTTCCGCCAGGTAGAGCAGGATCGCGCCGGATTCGAAAATTGCGATAGGCGCGCCGCCGGGACCGTCGCTATCGACGATCGCGGGCATCCGGTTGTTCGGACTGATCCGCAAAAAGTCGGGTTTGAACTGTTCGCCCTCGCGGATATTGACCGGCACAATCCGGTACGGCGTCGCGGTCTCTTCGAGGAAAATCGTAATCTTTTGACCGTTCGGCGTCGGCCAATAATAGAGATCGATCATCGTCGCGCCTCCGTCCTGTAAACGCTTACACTTTCGCCGCCCGCGGGCGCGATCGTCAAGCGGCGCGCGTTGCGGGATGCGCCGCGCACTCGCGCGACTTGACATTCCCGCCGCGTGGCGCAAAATGCGGCACGCCGCAGAATTGATGAGTAACGCCGATATTCCCGCAATTTCGGAGCGATGGGCGGCCTGACCGGGCCGGCGATTGCTGGCGCGGTCGCCGCGTTTCTCGCCGCCGCCGTCAACGCGGTCGCGGGCGGTGGCACGTTTATCGCCTTCCCGATGCTGACCGGGGTGGTCGGTCTTTCGGAGAAGCTGGCCAACGCGACCTGCACCGTCGGGCTGTGGCCGGGTTACGCCTCCGCGGTGTTGGCGGCATGGCGCGAGATCGCCGCGCTGCCGCGCCGGGCGACGGCGATGCTCACGGCGGCCAGCGTCGCCGGCGGCGCGGCGGGCGGCGCGCTGCTGCTGCTGACTCCGCCCGCCGTGTTCCGCCAGGTCGTGCCGATTCTGCTAGGAGTGGGGACGCTGCTGTTCGCCGCCGGACCGCGCTTTAACCGCCGGCTCGATCGCGCCGAGCCGCTGGCCGCGCCGGGCGCGGCGGCGATGCCGGGGGTGTTCGCGGTCGCGATTTACAATGGCTATTTCGGCGCCGGCGGCGGGGTGCTGGTGATCGCCGCGTTGACGGCCGCGGGACTGCATGACGCGCGCCGCGCCAATATCCTCAAGATGGTGGTGCAGGTGACGTCGAACGCGGCCGCGCTGATGGTGCTGGTCTGGTGGGGCGTGGCGTGGCCGGCGGCGCTCGGGATGATGCCGGGGGCGATTGCGGGCGGATTCGCCGGGATGCGGTTGGCGAACGCGATACCGCGGCGGCTGCTGCGCGCGATCATTCTGGCCGCCGGCGTGACCTTGACCATCGTATACGGCCTCAAGGCGCTCCGCTGAGCGAATCGCCTGCGCCGTCCGGCGGCGTGAACTAAAAGGCCGGTTCGTCCGGATCCAGCCCCAGCAGCATCCGGCCGGCGGGCCGGTACATCTTCACATGCACCACCCGATGCTGGCAGGCCGTCAGGATATCGCGCATGTTCCGCTCGAGTTGGCTGGTGCGAAAAATCGCGCTGGTCGCGGCGAGGTCGTAGAGACTCAATATCAACTGCTTTGCCGACTGATGCGAGTAGGTGATCATCAGCCGGTAATTCGCATGTTGGCGCGCGGTGGGCTTGCCGCCCTGAAGCAGCGTCGCCCAGAGATCTTCCAGGACGCCATAGACGAACGCGCGCGCCGCGCCGAGATGCGCTTGCGCCCACGCGATCGTCTCCTGCGCCTGGGTGTCGTCGCGCATCAATTTGCCCGGCGCCGTTTCCTTGCT
Organism: Deltaproteobacteria bacterium; assembly: GCA_027403435.1. Taxonomy (GTDB): domain Bacteria; phylum Desulfobacterota; class Binatia; order Binatales; family Binataceae; genus JADMIL01. Next base: position 369 of record DAHZDR010000269.1, on the reverse strand, counting down.
CGTACTCAGGCCGATCGCGAAATCCAGCGCGCCGCGCGCGAGTCCCAGCGGCACGCCGGCGTGCGAGACCAGAAACAATTGCGGAAAGGCGTAGAGCGGCGCCCGGTAGCGCGGCGGCTCCGCCATGCTCGCGCTTTCTTCGAAAGGCACGAACACGTTCTCCACGACGTAGTCGTTGCTGCCGGTTCCACGCATGCCGGTGGTGTCCCACACATCGACTATCGAGACCCTGGCGGCCGGGATCAGCATCACGCGCACCTGAGGCTCGCCGCGGCGATTCAACCGCGGTTCGCCGCGATCGTAAATCACGCATCCGCAAGCCACCATGCTCGCGTGCCGGCATCCGCTGCCGAAACGAAACCGGCCGCT
>DAHZDR010000253.1 GCA_027403435.1 Deltaproteobacteria bacterium | reverse complement strand
ACCGTCGGCAGCCTCGCGACGCTGGCGCGGCCGCATCCGGTGACGATTACGGTCCACGGCAAAAAGCGCACGGTCGAACTGCCGGGCGCGATCATTGGCAAGGATCTGGCGGCGAATCTGGGGCTCCGGCTGGGAGATCCGCTGGTGGTGATTTCGCCGGCCAGTTTGGGGGCGGGAGCGGGCGAGCCGCGGCTGCGGCGCTTCGTGGTCGGGGGTTTTTTCTATTCCGGGATGTACGAATTCGATTCGTCGCTGATTTTCGTCGCGCTCAAGGACGGCGCGGCGCTGTTGGCCGACGATCCGCAGCTCGAGAGCGGCCTGGAGGTGCGCGTGCGCGATCTATTCGCGGCGCCGGCGATCGGCCGGCGGATCGCGGCGATGGCCGGGCCGGGCTTCACCGTCGCCGACTGGACCGCGAACAACGCGGCGCTGTTCGCGGCGCTCAAACTCGAGAAGTTCGCCTATTTTCTCGTGCTGCTATTGATCGTGCTGGTGGCGGCCTTCAATATCGTTGCGACGCTGGTGATGGTGGTGATGGAGCGGCGCAAGGAAATTGCGATCCTGCGGGCGATGGGGGCGCGGGCGGGATCGATCGCGGCGATTTTTATGGTCGAGGGCGCGGCGCTTGGCGCGGGCGGCACGGCGCTTGGCGTGACGGCGGGATTCCTCGCCTCGTGGGCGATCGGCAAATACCACTTGATCCATCTGCCGGCCGATATGTTCATGGTCAGCGCGGTGCCGGTGCGGCTTTACCCGTTCAATTTTCTTGCGGTCGCGGCGGCCGCGATCGTCCTGTGCCTGCTGGGCGCGCTGTATCCGGCGCTCAAGGCGCGCGCGCTCTCGCCGGTCGAGGTGTTGCGTTATGAATGAGCGGCGCGATGGCTGAGCGCGACGCCGTCGCGGCGACGCCCGCGGCGGCGGAAGCGGCGTTGCTGAGCGCGCGGGGAGTCGGCAAGACTTTCCACGACGCCGGCCGCGAAATCGTGGTGCTGAAGGATCTCGGCCTGGAGGTCGCCGCGGGCGAGGAGCTGGCGATCGTCGGGCAATCGGGCGTGGGCAAATCGACGCTGCTGCATCTGCTGGGCGGCCTGGAGCGTCCGACCGCGGGCGCGGTGCGCTTCGCCGGGCGCGAGCTGTTCGCGATGGACGAGCGGGAAATGGCGGAGTTCCGCAATCGGGAGCTCGGCTTCGTCTTTCAGTTCCACTATTTGCTGGGCGATTTCAGCGCGCTGGAGAACGTGATGATGCCGGCGTTGATTGCGCGGATCGCCGCCCGCGAGGCGCATCAGCGGGCCGCGCGGACGCTTGAGCTGGTGGGTTTGGCCGACAAGCTCCATCGCCGGCCCGCGGAGCTCTCGGGCGGCGAACAACAGCGGGTCGCGGTGGCGCGGGCGGTGGTGCTGGGCCCGCGGCTGCTGCTCGCGGACGAACCGACCGGCAATCTCGATCCGCATACGGCGGACGAGGTTCATGAACTCTTCCATCAGCTTAACCGCGAACTGCGGGTCACGCTGGTGATCGCGACCCATAACGAGCGCCTGTCGCGCAGCATGACGCGCACGCTGCGGCTGCGCGACGGGCGGCTGTATCCCGAAACGAGCGTCTGAACGGGCCGATCCGGCCGGGCGCGCCAGGCCTTGGTTTACTTGCCGATGGCGATTGGCTAGGTTGGTCGCCGCTTCCGGGGGATTTGTCGCAGGTGGAAAGGTTCAGGGCGCCAGCCAAGCGGGTAAACCGCTTAAATGTCGCCGGCGTTCGCGCCGGATTGGCCGCCTTGGCGCTGCTCTGGACGGCCGCGGCGGCGTTCGCGCAAGCGGGCGCGCCGATCGTCAGCCGGATTCGCGTGGTCGGCAACCAGCGGGTCGAAACCGACGCGATTCTCCTGCATATCGAGTCGAAGGTGGGCGCGCCGCTGGATCGCGCGATGATCGATCGCGACGTCAAGGCCATCTACCGGATGGGCTTTTTCGATTACGTCACGGCGCATGAGGAGCGCCAGGGCGACAAGGCCACGCTGATTTTCGACGTGCGCGAGCGGCCGCTGATCACCGACGTGCGGTTCGGCGGGATGAAGGCGATCAAGCCCAACGAAGACAAGGTGATCAACGCGGTCAAGCTGCACGGCGGATCGATCCTCGATCCCGGGCGGGTGCAGGCGACGATTCAGAATCTGAAGAGCCTTTATCATGACCAGGGCTATCTGGACACGAAGGTCGCGTTCCGCACCGTGCCGGGGCCGGAGAACACGGCGATCGCGGTGTTTGACGTGACGGAAGGGCCGGTCGTTAAAATTTCCGCGATCAAGTTCGTCGGCAACAAGCATATCTCGTCGAAAACGCTGGCGAATTCGATCTCGACGCATCAGCACAACTTTCTGAGCTTTTTCTTCAAGACCGGAATCCTCGATCGGAAGAAGCTGCTGGACGACGTCGATCGGATCACCGCGCTGTATTACAACAAGGGCTTCCTGAACGCGCACACGGCCGATCCGGTGGTGGCGCGGCACGGGAATTCGCTGACGGTCACGTTCTATATCGACGAAGGGCCGCAATATCACGTGGGGACGGTGAACGTCGTCGGCGACCTCAGAACGCCGGCGAAGGATTTGCTCAAGCGGTTGACGCTCAAGCCGGGCACGGTGTTCAGCGGCGTCACGATGCAGCATGACGTGCTGACGCTGTCGGACTTCTACTCGAACCGCGGCTACGCCTACGTCAACGTCGATCCGCGCACGGCGATCGATCCGGCGACCAAGACCGTCAACGTCAATTTCAACATCAATCCGGGCCGCGAGGTGGTGGTCGATCGGATCAATATCACCGGCAACACCAAGACCTCGGACAAGGTGATCCGGCGCTCGCTGGCGATCCAGGAGCAGGAGCCGTATTCGACCGAGCTGATTCAGCAGTCGAAGCGCCGGCTGGATTCGCTCGGCTACTTTTCGAACACGCGGATCACCACGACGCCGGGGCCGACGCCGGACCAGATCGATCTGGATATCGCCGTGCAGGAGGCGAACACGGCGTCGCTGCAGATTGGCGGCGGATACGACAGCTACATGGGGGTTTTCGGCAACTTCAGTATCGGCAACAGCAATTTGTTCGGCGGCGGCGAATCGGTCCAGGCGGACGCCCAGGTCGGGTTTATGTATCAGGACTACAGCCTGACCTACACCGAGCCGTGGTTCATGGATATTCCGTTGACGGTGAGTCCGGCGCTTTCCTACAACGAGCTGTACCTGTTTTCATTTGATCAGACCAACGCCGGAATCGCGCTGAACACGACCTATCCGCTGGCGGACCTGGGCCTCAGCCACATCGGGCCGATATCGCTCGCGGACACCACGGCCGGACTCGGCTACCAGTATGAGAGCGTCGGGATCAGCGGGCTGAACCAGTTCACCACGCTGGGCATCGCGCGCTGGGCGGGCTATTGGAAAGTCTCCGAGCTGATGCCGAGCATCCGGCGCTTCACGGTCGATAATCCGAACGATCCGCGCAGTGGTTCGGTCGAGAGCCTGAACCTGGAGCTCGCCGGGCTGAGCGGCGTGGCGTTCTTCAAGGGCGTATTCCACACGCGCTTTTTCTATCCTTACATCAAGAGTCCAAAATGGGGCGAGTGGGTGATTTCGCCGGGCGTCACGTACGGAATCGGCCGGAGCCTGGGCGGGTCGAACGGCAGCGAATTGCCGCTGTTCGAGCGCTTCTTCCCGGGCGGACTGGGCGGCCAGGGCGACGTGCGCGGCTATCAGATTTATTCGCTCGGGCCGCAAGTCACGCTCTACAACCAGCAGGGCGTGCCGTTCGCGGTGCAACAGGTGGGCGGCAGCCAGGAGCTGTTGATGAGCGTCGAAACCACCTTCCCGCTGCTGACCGAGATGGGCCTGCGCGGCGCGCTCTTCCTGGATGCCGGTCAGGCCTATTATCTGAGTCAAACGCCCACGCTCACCTCGCTGCAGGCGGGCTATGGCGTCGGCATCCTCTGGAAATCGCCGTTCGGGCCGGTCGCGGCGGACATCGCCATACCAATCAATCCGCGGCCG
>DAHZDR010000236.1 GCA_027403435.1 Deltaproteobacteria bacterium | reverse complement strand
GCCGATGCCGGACGGCGGCGACGCCTGATCGGCGGGGAGCGTTTTTCGATCGCGTGCGGATCGTGGTAAACCCGCGACGGAGGGTATACGCGATGGCTGCGACAATGGAACTTCTGGCCAGCGGATACGGCCTGCTCGAAGGACCGCGCGTCGATGATCGGAACCGGCTCGTTTTCAGCGACGTGCCCAACGGCGGCGTCTTTCGCCGCGGCCCCGACGGCAAAATCGAAACGCTGATCCCGAATCGCAAGGGCGTCGGCGGAATCGCCTTCAACGAAGGCGGCGGCCTGGTATGCTCCGGACGCGGGTTGATTTACTGGAACGAAGCGTCCGGTCAGAGCCGCGACCTTTTCACCGAATGGGAAGGCCGCCCGCTCAAGGGGCTTAACGACCTTCAGCCCGACGACCACGGCGGCATCTACGTCGGTTCGCTTGAATTCGACGCGCTCTCCGATCAAAAGCCGGTGCCGGGCAATCTGTTCCGCGTCGATGCCGACGGCAAAGTCAGCAAGCTCTGGGAGGGCATCGAGGTCACCAACGGCCTCGGCTTCAGCCCCGATCGCAAATTGCTCTATCACGCGGATTCGACCACGCAGGCGGTATGGGTCTATGACGTGAAGGCGGATCGCACCGTCGCCGATCGCCGCGTATTCGCGAAAGTTCCCGAAGGCTGGCCCGACGGACTTGCGGTGGACGTGGAGGGCGGCGTTCTGGTCGCGACTGTGAAGTCGGGCGAGATCGTGCGCTTCAAGCCGAACGGCACAATCGATTTCCGGCTCAAGATTCCGGCGAAATTCGTGACCAGCGTGACCTTCGGCGGCAAAGACCTCACGGACCTTTATATCGTCACGGCGGATAACACCGAGGACAAGGCGAAGAAGGGCACGATCTGGAAGACGCGCGCGGAAATTCCGGACCTCGCCGTGCCGAAAGCGAAATTCAGCTAACCCGCGCGACGCCAAGCCGCGGAAAGGAACGGGTCGCGATGCCGGCGATATTGGACGGGCTGACGGTGGTCGATCTGACGCAGAACGTGGCCGGACCGTATTGCACGCAATTGCTCGGCGACTTCGGCGCGACCGTAATCAAGGTCGAGCGGCCGGGCCAGGGCGACGACGGCCGCCGGTTCGCTCCGCTGTGGCAGGGCGAATCGGCGGTGTCGCTGGCCTTCAACCGCAACAAAAAATCGCTTTGCGCCGACCTCGACCATCCGCGCGGCCGCGACATCGTCCGGCGTCTGGCGCGGACCGCCGACATTTTCGTCCATTCGATGAAACCCGGCAGCTGCGAAGCGCGCGGACTCGGCCACGAAGATCTGGCGCGCGAGAATTCCCGTCTGATCTACGCCTCGATCAGCGGCTTTGGCGATTTTGGACCGCTCAGCAATCTGCCCGGCTATGATCCGCTGGGTCAGGCCTATTCCGGCATTATCAGCATGAACGGCCATCCGGGGACGCCGCCGGCGCGCGTGGTCGTGCCGATTATCGACATGGGTTCGGGAATCTGGCTGTTCAGCGGAATTCTCGGCGCGCTTATCGAGCGCGGCAAGACCGGCAAGGGTTCGCGCGTGCGCACCAGCCTGCTGGAGACGGGCGTGACGTGGACCGCGCTGATGATGACCAGTTACATGGCGACCGGACAGGCGCAGGGACCCGCCGGATCGACTTCGCCGGCGGCGGCGCCCTACGAGGCGTTTCGAACCAGCGACGGATGGGCGCTGGTGGCGGCGGGCAACGATCGGCTGTTCGCGAAATTCTGCGGCGCGCTCGGCTTGTCCGGACTGCCCGACGATCCACGCTTCAGGAGCAACAGCGTGCGCGTGCCGAACCGGATCGCATTGCACGGGATTCTGGAAAAAGAGACCAGCCGCCGAAGCACCGCGGAGCTGATCGAACAACTTCACGAAGTCGGCGTGCCGGTCAGTCCGATCAATACGCTCGACCAGGTCTTCGCCGACGAACAGGTCAATCAGCTCGGGATGTTCCCGCCGGTCGCGCCCGATTTTCGCATTCCCGAAATGAAGTTCGTCGATATTCCAATCAGTATCGACGGCGAGCGCTCGGTGAAGCGGCTGATGCCGCCGCGGCTGGGGGAGCATACGGACGAAGTGTTGCGGGCGGCGGGCTACGGCGACGCGGAGATCGCGGAGTTGCGCGCGCTCGGCGCGACCGCGTGACGCCGCGGGTTAGCGGGGCGCCGTGGCGAGGCTCGCGCTGGCCGCGACGGTCAGGACGAAGGCGCCGATTCTGAGCGCCGCGGCGAACGGATCGGCCGGCAAAGTTTCGCCGAACGCCGCCATCCCGCCGATGATTGGCACCAGGTTGGAGCAGGCCGCCGACAGCGGCATCGCGATAATCCCGCGCGCCGAATGGAACGAGTTCTGGAGCATCACGAGGCCGGCGATATTCGCCGCGCTTGCGCAATAAAGCCACGGGTCCGATAGCGCGCGGATGACGACTTCGACGCTCGCGGCGGCGAGAAACCAGTCGGTGAGCGCCTTCGTGAACAAACTGCCGAGACCGAAGGCGACGCCCGACGCGATGGCGGCGGCGGCGCCGTTGTGACGCGCTTTGGCCGAAGCGAACGGCGCGGCGGCCAATCCGGCGAAGACCACGCCAATTATGATGAGGCGCGGCAAATTGGGCGGAGCTTCGGCGGCGCCGACTTCGAGCGAGAACGCCAGCATCGCCATGGCGGCGACGATTCCGGCGATTCCGGCCCACTCCCGCGGCGCCGCGTGCTCGTGCAGGAAGAGCGCGGCAAAGACCACGAACAGCGCGATTCCGCCCTGCATCATCACCGCGACCAGTGAGACCGGCGCGTCGGCCAGCGCCGCGATATAGAGAGCGTAGCCGGCGGCCTGGATCGCGAGCGCGCCGAGCCAGACCGGGTCGCGAAGCCACGCCGCGAGCGCGCGGAAGAAGGTTCCCGCGCGCGCTTCGGGCAGCTTGGCGGCGCGCGTTTTCATCAGCAGCAGCCCCATCGCCATCAACAGGCTGGCGGCGACGCCGATCGCCAGATAGAGGGTGAGCGCGCGCGGATTATCCATGAATTTCGCGCATCGTGCCGTCGCGCATGATCTCGAGCCGGCGTCCCGCCCATAGCACGCGGTTGCTGAACAGGCTCGCGAACCAGATTCCGGTCATGCAGAGATCCTTGAGCGGCACGAGCCACAGATCGCGCATTTGCCCGCGGACGCCCAGCACGCGGCCGGCCACATACGCGGCCATCGCGATGCGCGCCGCGATTACCGCGATCAACAGTTTCAGCGCGAACGTTCCCGCCCCGCTCGCGAAGATCGCCAGCAGCGCCCAGAACGGACCATGCAGGAGGATCGTCGCGAGACTGAGCGGGCGGGTGGTGCGATAAGTGCGCGCCCAGCGCAACTGATGGTTCCAGAAGTCGGAGAATTTTTCCTCGGCGGCGTGAGTGGTGACCAGCGACGAGGAGAACCGCACTTCCCATCCGCGGCCGGCGGCTAACTTGCCGATAAAGTAGTCGTCGGCGAGGAGATCCTTGAGCGCGCGGAAACCGCCGATTTCCTCGAGCGTGGCGCGGCGGATTGCGATCGTGGCGCCGAGCGCGTAACGCATCGGCTCGATCGCCGCCGAGACCATCACGAGCGGCGCGAAATCGGTGTTGACGGCGAGCGCCTCGAGCCGCGCCGCGAGCGCCGCGCCGGGTTGCGCGCGGTAAAGACAGGAGACCACGCCGACGCGGTCGTGGGCGAACAGTTCGGCGGCGACGCGGCGCAGATGGTCCCGCTCGACGGCGATATCGGCGTCGCTGATGAGGTAGGCGTCGGCGGTGGCGGCGAGCTCCGCCATCTGGATAAGCTTGCCGACCTTGCGATTGGCGCAATCCGGCGCCTGGCCGACGGCCAGCGTGATCGGACGGAAACGATATTGATCGCGCAGCGCCAGCGGGACTTCGGCCGCGCGATCTTCGTCGTCGGACACGCCGAAGTAAAATTCCGCGCGCGGATAATCCAGTTCCAGGTAGCTCGTGAGATTGGCGGCGAGGTTGGCGCCAAGTCCGCGCAGCGGCTTCAGCACGGCGCATTGCGGAATGATTGCAGGCATCGCCGCCGGCGGCGCGGCGATGATCCGGGCGAAGCGCCACGCGGCGAGCATCGCGGCGAAGTAATAGGCCAGCGAAATTACCGCGCAGATTTCGGCGAAGCCGGCGACGATGCTCATGGCGAAAAGCGCCGCGTCGGGAAGGGCGTGGGCGCGATTGAAATTACCGGCCGAACCGGATCGCCGCGGCGCGGCGCCGCGACTCCACGTTCAAATCTAATGGCCGTTCCATCCGTTCCACGTCCACACAAGAAAGGAAGCGATAACAACAGAGGTCGCGATCAAGCTTCTCAGAAGGACCCATTTGAGGCGCTCTCCTCTAGAACGATCGGCGGTGTGCCGATAAGCAGGTGGGCTCAGGTAATGCGCCCCCGCGATCGCAAGATACATCATCAAGAAAAGCTTGATAACTACTGCGGCTGAGGGCACAGACCACCTCTCGCGAACCGCGTATGCCGCGCGCTTGCGCGGCATACGCGGTGGATATCGCGTCAGGCCGCTTGCGCAGGATGGGCGGCGGCGGCGCGGGATTGCGCCCGCCGCGAGCGCATCGTGGAAAGGAACTGCATCCCTTCCTTGAGCAGCCGCTTGCACTCATCGGAGGAGGAAACCATTTTGCGCACGGCCTTGAAGATATAGCGCGGGCGAAAATAGAAGCTGCGATAAAAGCGCTCGACGGCGGCGTAGATTTCGTCGTTGGTGAGCCCTGGATATTGCACCGTGCATTTCTGATAGCCAGACTCGTCCAGCAGGGGATCGACCGCGAGATAGCCATTGGCGGTCACGTACTCGAACAACTCGGTGCCGGGATAGGGCGAAGCGAGCGAGACCTGGATAGTTTCGCAATCCATCTCGCGCGCGAACGCCATCGACTCCTCGATCGTGGCCTTGGTTTCGCCGGGCAGGCCGAGGATGAAGGTGCCATGAATCAGGATGCCGAGGTCGTGGCAATGTTTGGTGAAACGGCGGGCGACGTCAAGGCGCACGCCCTTTTTGATATTCTTGAGAATCTCCGCGTTGCCGCTTTCGTAGCCGACCACGAACAGCCGCAACCCGCCCTCCTTCATAATCTTGAGCGTTTCGTAATCGACGTTGGCGCGCGAATTGGTTGACCAGGTGATGCCGAGCGGCTTGAGCAGTTGCGCGATTTTGCGCGCGCGCATCGGGTCGGCGGTGAAGGTGTCGTCGTCGAAGAACAGCTCCTTCATTTTGGGGAACTTCTGTTTCAGGGTGGCGACTTCCTCATAGACGCTCTCGGGGCTGCGCACGCGATATTTGTGGCCCTGGGTGACCTGCGGCCACAGGCAGAAGGTGCAGCGCGCGGGACATCCGCGGCCGGTATAGAGCGAGACGTAAGGATACTGGCAATAGGGGCTGTTGTAGCGCAGATAGTCGAGATTTTGCGCGTAAACGTCGGTGACGAAAGGCAGCTTGTCGAGCTCCTCGTTGGTCAGCGCCGGCCGGTCCGGATTGTGCGAAATGACGCCGTTTTGGCGGTAGCTGATACCGGCGATTGTTGACCAGTCCCGCCCTTGCGCGACTTCGAGCATCGAATAGTCGAACTCCTTGCGCGCGGCGATATCGATCGCGGAGCTGAGCTTGAGGGTCTCCTCGGCGCGGGCCGTGGGATGGCCGCCGACGAAAGCGATGATGCAATTGGGATTGGCGGATTTAATCGCTTCCGCCGTCCGCGCGTCCATCCGGATCGACGGCGTCGAGGTGTGGATCACGACAAAGTCGTAATTCTTGGCCTCTTCGACCGTGCGCTCGGGCGTATAGCCATGCGGCGGCGCGTCGAGCAGGCGCGCGCCGGGGATCAGCCCGGCCGGATAAGCCAGCCAGGTCGGATACCAGAACGACCAGACTTCGCGCGTCGCCTGATAGCGGGACCCCGCTCCGCCGTCGAAATCGTCATAGGAGGGCGGATTCAGGAAAAGAGTCTTCATAACATCCATGCGCGCAAATCTCCGACCAAGCCTGTCCGAAAGGTTAGTGCAAAATATACAAAGGCTTGGGCGACAAGGCAATCATGGTGCGGTTTTTTCAGGTTCTATGCGGAGATGCCCGGCAATTCGGCGGAGATGCCCGGCAATTCGCCGAAAAGCGATTTAGCGCGGAATAGTATGCCATGTTTATCAATCACGCCCACTGATGAGCCTTCAGGCGCCGCGATGCGTGGCGGAATCGCTATCCGAGACCGCGCATAGCGTGAACGCTTCGTCTCCGTCGTCAGTGGTCGGCAGCCGGGTGGTGACGAACACGACCAGGCCGGTCAGGCCCGCGAGGGTCATTGCGGAGAACCAGAGCAGGCCCAGCGCGATCGCGTCGGGCCGCGCGACGCCCGCATAGCCGAAGAGCGCCAGGTAGGCCGCCTCGCGCACGCCAAGGCCGTTGAGTGTGAGCGGCAGGCTCGCGACAACGTTGGCGATCGGCACGCAGAGCATGAAGATGGCGAACGGCGTCGCAAGGCCGAGACCGCGGGCGATCAGGAATTGCGCAAAAGCGATCGAGGCCTGCAAAATTATCGAAAGAATGATCGCGGGAACGGTCGCGAGCGGCCGGCGCAGATACGGCAGGATCGGTTCGACGACGCGGCCCGCGCGCGCCCCCAGCGCGGTCCCGAGGCGGGCTATCAGCGGCGACGCGAGCCATCCGGCGAAGGCGGCGGCGCCGGCGATCCAGACGGCGCGGGTGAGCGACGCCGGCAGCGCAACCGCGCGGACCGTCAGGACCGATCCGGTGGCGAACCAGAACAAGGCGGCAAGGCCGATTCCGCGATCGTAAACGACCGAGGCCACGGCCGCGCCGAGACGGCTGTGGCGGCGGCCAAGGTAGAGCGCGCGCGTGGCGTCGCCGCCGATCAGTCCGGGGACGAACAGATTGGTGAACATCCCGACAAAATAATAGGCGAGATATTCCCGGAACGGACCGCCGAGCGCGATGATCCGGGCCAGCAGACGCCATCGCCATGCCGATATCGCCTGTCCGACAAGATAGACCGCAATTGCGGCGGCGAACCATCCGGGGCGTTCGCTGGCGAGCGCATGAAATACCGGACGGACGTCCACCCGCCACAAAATTATCGCGACCACCGCGAGTCCCACTCCGGCGCGGATCGCGAACGCGGCGTACGGATTGCGGCGGTGGCCGTGGGCGCGGGCCGGCGCGGGCGCCGATTCGGGCGCGCCCGTCATGGAGCTGGCGCGCTTGGCGCCAAGCTGGCGGCGGCCGGGGCGGACTTGGCGCCAGTGGGCGCCGGACGCCGCGCCCCGGCCAGCGGCGCCGCAGGCGTCCGCATGATCGCGACCTTGGTCGGATCGGCCGCGATTTCGCGCCACGGCCCAAAGATTCGCCGCAGCAGTGGCAGCACGCGACGATCGACCACGAACACCGTCGGCCGCGGGTCGTTCCAGAGCCTAATCAGGTCGGCGCGGCGGATGAAAAAATAATCTCTGGCGTCGGCCGAATGCTCCGCGCCGAAGGTCAGTTCGGTCCATCCGTCGATCACGATCACGCGGCGGCGGCAATAGAACGGCAAAGATTGGATATAGCGCGGAAAACAGGCCAGCCGCGCGTTTGGCTCACGTTGATTGATGGCGCGCGCCAGGGCGGCATAGGAACGCATCGGTTCGGCCATCAGCCGCCCGTAGCCGATAACGACTATTGCGGCCGCCGCGGTCACGACGATCGCGCCGAGTCCGAGCGCGCCGCGGCGGAGCCGAAACGCCACCGCGCAGGCGATCGCTCCGGCGGCGAAGGCCACGCTCGCCGCGTAGAGGGCCGGGCGAACCATCATCGGATATGGCGCGCGAAACCGCGCCGCCGTCAGCGCGACGGCCAAGGCCGCCGCCGCGGCGCATCCGAAGAGCAAACCAACCCAGGCGAAGCGACGCCCATCGCCCCGTTCGATCGTGCTGACGAGACCGTCGGCGATCACAACGGCCAAAGGTGGGAAGGCCGGCAGGATATATGGGGCCAGCTTGGCCTGCGCAAGCGAAAAGACCACAAAAACCACGCTGGCCGCGATTAGGCAGTAACGGCGCGCTGGATCGGGCTTGAGGCTCCACCATGAAATGAACGGCAGCGTGAAGGTCCAGGGTATCAAGCCGCCGAACAGCACCGGCAGAAAATAATAAATTGGCTCGTCATGGCTATAGCCAGACTGAAAAAAGCGGCGAAAGTGTTCGCCGATAAAATAAAAGGCGAAATAGCCCGGCTCTCGCAGAATCATCGCGAGAAACCACGGTCCCGCGACCAGCGCGATCAGCAGCGATCCGGGAATCAGGCTGAAACGCCGCCACGCGCCGCGGATCGCGCCTTCGCGCCACAGGAAAATCGTCCCGACCGCGATCGGCAGCGCCGCGCCGACGGGGCCTTTAGTCAGCACCGCCAGCGCCATCGCCAGATATCCCCACCAGCGCCAGTGGCCGCCCACGCGCCAATCGAGAAACAGCGCGAAGAAGGCGGCCGTCGTCAGCGAGGTCAGCAGCATGTCGGTGGTCAGCACTTGCGCCATCACGGCATACAGTGCGCTGGTGGCGAGGACCGCGCCGGCGAGTATCGCGCGGCGCAAATCGAAGACGCGCCGGGCAAACTCGAACGTAAGCGCGACGCCGGCGAAGGCCGCCAGCGCGTTGATGAAGCGTGCGGCGAATTCGTTGACGCCGCCGAGGCCCATCGCGAGCGTGGTCAGCCAATAGAGCAGCGGCGGCTTTTCGACGTACGGGACGTAATCCAGATGCGGAACGATAAAGTTGCGGCTGGTGAGCATCTCACGCGCGATTTCCGCGTAGCGGCTTTCGTCCGGCTCCCACAGGCCATAGGCGCCGAGATGGAAGAAGAACAGAAGCGCGGCGAGCGCGGCGACCGCGGCGAAGCCGAGCGCCGCCAGCGTCGCGGAAGTGTCTGCGGTGGCGGGACGCGGCGGCGGAGCGGCCACGCTATGAGCCTGGGGATGCACGCGCGGAAAGTCTAATCTTCGGACGGGCCGGCGCGAAGCCGCCCGGATGGTCAGTCGCCGACGGCGCCGCCGCCTTTGAGCGGATCGAAGGCGCCGCGCAATGCGCCCGGCCGAATCCGGATCGCGCTGATCGCGCCCAGTTCCGGCACGATTTTCAGATGATAACCCATCGCGGCCAGTTCGTCGCGAGTGCGAAAAGGCAGGTTTTGCTCGATAAAGACGAGGTCGGGGTGGGCCTGCTGATGGACTCGCGGCAGGCGCACGGCGGCCTCGGGATTCAGATGATAGGCGAAGGTGTCGATCGTCACTTGGGCGACGCCGCTGATAATCGTGGGGCCGCCGGAGCCGCCGACAGCCAACGCCGGCCGGCCGTTTTTGAGCGCTATCAGCGGCGACATGCTGGAGAGCGGACGTTTGCCCGGGGCGACCTCGTTGTTTTCCTCGCCGACCAGTTTGAAGACGTTGGGCACGCCCGGAGCGACGCCAAAATCGTCCATTTCGTCGTTCAGCACCAGGCCAAGCGACGGAACCATCAATTTGGCGCCGAAAATCGTGTTGACCGTGGTCGTGACCTCGACCACATTGCCGAAGCGATCGACGATCGCGAAATTCGACGTGCCATGATCGTGCGCCGGCGCGGCCGGCGGCGCCGGCAAATGATGCAGCGCGCGTTCCCGCGCCGCGGCGAGATGTTGCGGCGACAGCAGGGTCGCGATCGGCACCTTGACGAACGCCGGGTCGGCATATTGCGCCCGATCGATAAAGCCCTGGCGCATTACCTCGATTAATCGCGCCAGATAGGCGGGCGAATCGACGCCGAGGCCGGCCACGCCGCTGTTGGAGAGCATCCCGAGAATTTCCAGCACCACGCCGGCCGACGACGGCGGCGGTATCGTGTACAGGTCATAGCCGTCGTAAGCGAGGTGGATCGGATCGCGCCACACCGGACGGTAATTGGCGAGATCCTGGGCGGTCAGGATGCCGCCGCGCGCCTTGACGAAATCGGCGATCTTCGCCGCGATTTCACCATGATAGAAGCGCGCGTCAGGATCGTCGCCGAGGCTTTCGATCAGCGCGGCAAGGTTGGGATTATGGAGCATGGCGCCGGCATGGCGCGGCGTGCCGTCCGGATTGAAATAGATCGCGCGGAAACTCGGATCCTGATTGATTAACGGCGCGATCAGCGGGATTTCGCGCGCCATATGCGGATTCAGTGGAAAGCCGGCGCGCGCCAGTTTGATCGCGGGCGCCGCGAGCCGGGAAAATTCCATCGTGCCAAACCGGCGCCGCGCCGCGTCCAGGCCCGCCAGTTCGCCCGGAACGGCGACCGCCAGCGCGCCGGTTCGCGCCAATTGCTCGTCCGGCTGGCCACTGCGCATATACATGTCGGCGCGCGCGGCGGCCGGCGCCACTTCGCGGTAATCGAGGGCGTAGAGCTTGCCGGTTTTGGCCCAGTAAATCAGCATGAAGCCGCCGCCGCCGATACCGCAGGAACTGGCGTTGGTGACGCCCAGGGCGAGCGCGGTGGCCACCGCCGCGTCAACGGCGTTGCCGCCCTTGCGCAGGATTTCCAGCCCCGCGCGCGCCGCCGGGGCGCTCTCCGCGACGACCATTGCATGCGGGGCGGCCGCGGCGCCGGCGACGCGCGTGACGCGGGCGCCGAAGACGACGATCAACAACGTGACAATCGGCAAACGCGCGCGGCGCCGCGCCGCCGCGGCCGGGAAGTTCGGTTTCGTCGGCATCCCGATGTAACTAACAGCGCCCGGCGTTCAAGAAAAGCCGGGTTTCCGGCGCGGCCCGCGCGATGTTAGATTTGCCGTAGCCAGCGAACGGCGCTGAACGCGGCGCCCAGGGAGCGACGATGAATTTCACCGACATCATTTATGAAAAGGCCGATCGCGTCGCCACGATCACGCTCAATCGTCCGGAGCGGATGAACGCATGGCGCGCGCCGCTTGAGCGTGACTTGCGCGCGGCGATGGCCGACGCGGAGGACGATCCTCAAATC
>DAHZDR010000235.1 GCA_027403435.1 Deltaproteobacteria bacterium | reverse complement strand
GCATGAAACGGCAGCTTCATCTTGCTGCGCCGCCAATGCTCGCCGCCGTCCGGACTGAACCATACGCCGGCGCCGACAGTGCCCACGCAAATCGTGAATTGATTGGTCATGGCGATTGATCCTCGAGCGGTGGGCGCCGCGCCCGCCCGCTCAGCAGGCGCCTGAGCGCAACACCCGGCCAGGCATCGCGCCGCTTGCCTTGCCGTGCTCGTAGAGCGTTTCGCCGTTGACGACGGTGTATTCGACGCCGCGCGCCGGCATCACCAGCCGCCGTCCGCCGCCCGGCAAATCGGAGCGCATCTCGCCGCGCATGTTCGAACCGATCGTGTGGTAGTCGAAAATCACGAGATCGGCGGCCAATCCGGGCTTGAGCCGCCCGCGATCGGTGATTCCAAAGAAGCTGGCCGGTTCCGAGGTCATGCGCTGAATCGCCCGCTCCAGCGGCATCGCGGAGCGCTCGCGCACCCATGTGCCGATCAGATAGGTGGCGTAGCCGGCGTCGCACAGCATATCGACGTGGGCGCCGCCGTCCGACAATCCGACCATCGTGCGCGGATCGCCGATCAGTTCCGGAATCCGGTCCTCGTTGGCGTTGAACAGCGCCATCGAGAACTGGAGGCGCAAATCGTCCTCGAGCGCCAAATCAAGGAAGGCGTCGAGGCCGTCGCAGTTGCGCTCGCGCGCAATCTCGGCGACGGTGCGCCCCTCCAGCGGCTTCAGCGCGGGCGTGAAGACCTCTTTGACTTCGAGCCGCTCCCAGTTGCCATTGAAGATATCGGGGCGCTTCAGCGCGGCGCGGAAGGCGTTGCGGAAATTGCCGTCGCGATAAATTTGCGCCTGCCGCTCTATGGGCTGATTGAAGACCGGATTCCAGCAGGCCATATTCGCGAAGATAAACGGATTGCGCAGATCGATCTGCACGATCAGCGGACGGCAAGTGACCTGCGGCACGCCGCCGCGGCGAATCAAGGCGGCGGCCTTGACCAGGCTCTGCTGGCAGGCTTCGGGCAGATCGTCGCGATTGAGCAGCGCGAGCCAGGTTACGGGACGGCCGCTTTCGGTCAGCAGCAGATCGAGGAATTCGCATTCCTCGTCGCTGATCACCGAAACCGATTTCGTCAGCGCGACTTCCATCGCGCCGCGCCCCAGCTCCCGCAGCACCCGCGCGTAGGCGATATACTCGTCGCGGCTGGCGTTGCGGCAGGCCAGCGGCCGGCCCTTGTAGCCGATATGCTGCGGGGCGGTGGTGGTGGTGAAGCCGAAGGCGCCGGCCGCGACGGCCTGCTTGAGCAAGCCCGCGATTTCCCGCGTCTCGCCGGCCGTGGCCGCGCGCTCCATCGATTCCTCGCCCAACACGTAATGGCGAAACGGCGTCAGCGGCGCGAGAAAGCCGAGATTGACGCCCGAGCCGCGCCGTTCGGCCGCGTCGAGATATTCCGGAAAGCTCTCCCACTCCCATTTGATTCCGGCGCTCAGCACGTCGAACGGAATCGCCTCGACGTTGACCAGATCCCATGCGGCGATTTCGCGCACTTCGGGCCGGCAGGGCGCGATTCCGACGCCGCAATTACCCATCATTACGGTGGTCACGCCATGCCATGAGGACGACGTGAGGTACGGGTCCCAGCAGATTTGGGCGTCGTAATGGGTGTGCGGATCGACAAAACCGGGCGCCACGATCAGGTCGGAAGCGTCGATTACGCGCTTGGCGCCCTCACGAATATTGCCGATTTCGGCGATTTTGCCATTGGCGATCGCCACGTCGGCGCGCCGTCCCGGCGTGCCCTCGCCATCGATCACCATTCCGTTGCGGACGAGCAGATCGTAAGCCATATATTTGGTCGCCTCCCCGGCGGGGGTTGGCGCGCAAGGAAATCTTGCCGCGTCTTAGCGCCACGCTAATGGACTCGGGACGCAAGCGTCAAGGCAAACCGATCGCGGTGGAAGGCGTCGCACGGCGCCGATGCAAACCGCCGCATAGACGCCGGGGGTACAAGATCGAAGCGCGCGCCACGCAAGCTTCAACGCCAAGGCGCATCCATTAACGTCCGGCCGTCCCGCGGACGCGCCGCCACGCCGCCGCGCCACGTAGTGTCGCTTAATGGTTCAGCAGGCCCTGCTGTGACGAAGCGGCGCGCGTCTGTGCGACCGGAGGCGTCGCGCCGCTAAACTGAATATAAGCGGCCGCCGCCAGAATCAGCCCCACCAATGCGAAAATCACGATTCGTTGGCGCTTCGCCGTCGTTTCGCGCGAATCAACCAACCCGCGCCGACTCATCGATTCAAGAATAGCCTTGCGATCCGCCATAGCCCTGATGCCCGCGCGCCGCCAAAACGAAGCGCGGGTCTCCTCCAGGACCAGTAAACGCCATTGGCGAATGAATGGCTAGACTTTATTTAGCTCTAAGATTCTTCAAGTATCGTGGCTAAACTGCGAATTTTAATCCAAATCTTGCAATTTACCATGATTTCTTAAACAGGGCCATTTTGGACTGTCTCGAATCCGACCCGTAAGCGATCCCGGCCAAGGCGCCTGCGCCGCGCTGATTGGCGACGCAAGGGATCGTGCGGGTGCGCGAAAGCCGCGCCGCGCGTCTAACCGAGCGCGGCCGGAAACCGGGCTCGGCGCGCGTTCGGCCTGAGGAGTTTCCCGGCGGCGCGTCAGTGCGCCGCCGGCGCTCCAGCGTCATCGGCGGCGTCGGCGGCAGTGGCCGGATACACGGGCAGGCCCGGCTCGGTCGGATATGGCATCGAACTCCAGAAACTCTCCGGCTGACTATTTACATAGGCGCGCAAGGACTCGACCGCTCCTTTCATGCCGTCGCGGAAAATCTGTGGATAGCTGAAATCATCGCTGAAATGCTTATAATAGCTCTCGGTTATTTTGGATTCGCCATTGACCGTGTAGGTCCAAAGCACGCGCTTGTTCGCCTGTTCGACCAATTGCAAATCCAGGGTCAGCGTGTCGTCTACGCTCCCGATCGGCAAGCCGGTGGCGTACAACAATCCCTGGTAAGGCCCGAGCATGTATGCGTAACGCGTGCCTTGCCAGTTGGTGTCATGAATTACCCCGCGCAGCATCAGTTGCGCCTCCGGCTCGACGGAACGATCGGTCACGTAAACATCGCGAAACAGCCCCGAGTTGCGCATTTCCGACGCCGCCGCATTGGCCAAATCCGTGGCGGGGCGGAAATCGTACGCGCTCATCGTCAAAAATCCGTTGGCGCTGTCGGGCCGATCGTAATCGGCCGTGCAATACGGCACGAGCGGCAGCATACAGAGCCAGAGGTAGGTATGATTGGCGTCGGGCCGGTCGTCCTTGAAGGTCCGCACCGCCAGCACCACCGGCAAGCTCTTGCCCGCCGGCGCCGCGGGATTCGGCAGGTATTGCCATCCGGCCCTGGCCACGCATCCGGAGACCGTCATGGCGAGCGTCGCCGCATAAAGAACCGTCGGCCACCGTAAGTGCTTCGTCATCCCTCGACTTCCTCGTTAGCCTGAATCTGCATGGCGCCGTCGCCGGCGATTGGGTGAGCGTTTAATTATTCGCCAATCGCACAACTGAAACAATCGATGGTATTCGTCGCGCCGCAAAGCCAATTGCTGGAGATTGAGCGCCGCAAGGCCGCCGCGCTCTCGATTGCGGACGCCGTGCAATTCCGCGC
>DAHZDR010000232.1 GCA_027403435.1 Deltaproteobacteria bacterium | reverse complement strand
TCGCCCGCCTTCATCGCCCGAAACGCTTCGTTGACGTCCTCCAGCCGCCCGCGCCGCGTGATCATGTCGTCCAGGTTCAGGCGCCCCTGGCGGTAGAATTCGAGGTAGCGCGGCATGTCGATCCGGAACCGGTTGCCGCCCATCATGCTGCCCTGGAATTTGCGTTCGGTGAGGAACTTCGGCCCGTCGAGCGCGATCTTCTGCCCCATCGGAATCATGCCGATGATGGTCGCCGCGCCGCCCGGCTTGATACAGTCGAAGCACTGCTCAGCGAGTTTTTTGAGCCCGACCGCCTCGAACGAATAATCGACGCCGCCGTCGGTCAGCTTGACGATCGCCTCGACCGCGTCGGCGTGCGCGGCGTCCACGGTATGGGTTGCGCCGAACTTCTTCGCCATCGCGAGCTTGTTCTCGAACTGATCGACCGCGATGATCATCCGGGCGCCGGCGATGCGCGCGCCCTGAATCGCCGAGATGCCGACGCCGCCGCAGCCGAAGACCGCGACCGTCGAGCCCGGCTCGATCTTCGCCGTGTTCAGCGCCGCGCCGACGCCGGTGGTCACACCGCAGCCAATCAGCGCCGCGCGATCCAGCGAAATTTCCTTGGTGATTTTCACCAGCGCGTTTTCATGCACCAGCATCTTTTCAGCGTAGGTCGAGAGGTCCGAGAACTGCCGCACCGGCTGGCCGTTTTGCGAAAGCCGGGGCGCGTCGCCCTTGGGCCGCTGCGTCGCCCGCCGATTCGAGCAGCGGTTGGGATGGCCGGACATGCAGTCCTCGCAATATCCGCAAAAGACCGACGGGCAGGAGATTACATGGTCGCCCGGCGCCAGATAGGTTACGGCCTTGCCGACCTTTTCGACCACGCCGGCCGCCTCGTGGCCCAGAATCGCGGGTGCGGGATACGGGTAGAGTCCTTCGACAAAGTGCAGATCGCTATGGCATACGCCGGTCGCGGCGGTGCGCACCAGCACTTCATGGTCGCGCGGATCGTCAACGTCAACCTGTTCGATTTTTAGCGGCTGATTGGGTCCGTGAAAAACGGCGGCTTTCATTTGCGCTTGCTCCTCTGAATACGGGTTGCGGCGCGGCGGGCGCGGCGATTGCGGCATCGGACGCGCGGCCGTCACCGCCGGCTATGCGAACATCAGCACCGTGCGCGCGACTTCGCCACGCTTCATCGCGGCGAAAGCGTCGTTCACGTCTTCGAGTTTGCCGCGGCGGCTGATCATGTCGTCGAGATTGAGCCGGCCCTGCAGGTAGTAATCGATATAGCGTGGCATATCGATACGGAAGCGGTTGGAGCCCATGTTGGAGCCCTGGATTTTGCGCTCGGTGAGGATTTTGGGGCCGTCGATTTCGATCTTCTGCCCGACCGGAATCATGCCGATAATGGTCGCCGTGCCGCCCGCCTTGATACAGTCGAAGCACTGCTCGGCGAGCTTCTTGACGCCGACCGCCTCGAACGAATAATCGACGCCGCCGCCGGTCAGCTCGCGAATCGCTTCGACCGCGTCGCTGTGCGATCCGTCCACGGTATGGGTCGCGCCGAGATTCTTCGCCATCGCCAGTTTGTTCTCGAACTGATCGATCGCGATGATCATCCGCGCGCCGGCGATCCGCGCGCCCTGCACCGCCGCCAGTCCCACGCCGCCGCAGCCGAAGACCGCGACGGTGGAACCCGGCTCGATGCGCGCCGTGTTGAGCACGGCGCCGACGCCGGTGGTCACGCCGCAGCCGATCAAGGCCGCGCGGTCGAGTGGAATGTCATGGGTGATTTTCACCAGCGCGTTCTCATGCACCAGCATCTGCTCGGCGTAAGTCGAGAGATTGGCGAACTGGCGAATCAGTTTGCCGTCCTGCGACAGCCGCGACGGTTCGCCCTTGGGCCGCTGCGTCGCCTGCTGATTCGAGCAGCGGTTGGGATGGCCGGACATGCACTCGTTGCAGTAGCCGCAGAAGACCGAAAGGCAGGCGATCACATGATCGCCCGGCTTGACGTAGTTAACGTCGCGGCCGACGGCCTCGACCACGCCGGCGCCCTCATGGCCGAGCACGGCGGGCGCGGGATAGGGATAGAGGCCATCGACGAAATGCAGATCGCTATGGCATACGCCGCTGGCCACGGTGCGCATCAGCACCTCGCGCTCGCGCGGCTTATCGACTTGGACCTGTTCGATCGTCAAGGGCTGATTTGGCCCGTGAAATACGGCGGCTTTCATTGCGGAACTCCTTCAAATTGCGATACGGCGGAGCGGCGCCGGGGCGGCGACGCGCAACCGCTTTCAGCTAATGCTGCGCGCGGCGGTTCCCGCGCCACTCCGGGGCGGCGACGCGCAACCGCTTTCAGCTAATGCTGCGCGGGGCGTCCGCTCGATGACCGTGGTAGACCATGCGCGCGCCAATGATGTCAAGGAAACCGGCCGCGCCGCGGGTTCCGATCAAGCGCCGGCGCCGCCGCGCTTACCTTGACTGTACGGTCAAGCGACCTTAAGTTGGACTCGTAACGCCTCGGCAAGGAGAGAAGTCCCGATGGCCAGCGACAAAGTTTATCATGTGACCGACGCCAGCTTCGAGCAGGAAGTGCTGAAGGCGGATCAGCCGGTCCTAATCGATTTTTGGGCGCCGTGGTGCGCGCCCTGCCGCGCGATCGCGCCGATTGTCGACGAACTCGCCAACGAATATGCGGGTCGCCTTAAGGTCGTAAAGATTAACGTGGACGACAACCAAATGACTCCCGCCCGCTTCGGCGTCCGCGG